>JANLWD010000117.1:0-1830 GCA_031364345.1 Sphingomonas sp. | reverse complement strand
GCGACTGACAGCGGGCGACAAGGTTGCGTTCCTGCTCGACAATACGCCCGACTATTTTGCGCTTGCGTGGGGCGCACAGCGGGCCGGCCTGCATTTCGTCTGTATCTCGACAAAACTCACCGCCAGCGAAATCGATTATATCCTCGGCGATAGCAGTGCGCAGCTGCTCGTTGCCGGTGCATCGCTCGCGCCGGTTGCGGGTGCACTTGCGACGCCCGTCGACCGGTATTGCATCGGCGGCGCGATTGCGGGTTTCGCGTCGTGGGAGGATGCCGTTGCCGCCATGCCCACGACCCCGATTGCCGATGAGACCGCGGGGCAGGGCATGCTGTATTCGAGCGGAACGACGGGGCGGCCAAAAGGCATCATCCGCGACGCGCTGCCCGATCCGGCGATCGATGCCGTCACGCCGCTGGCCATGCTTGCCGCCGGGTTTTTCGGGCTGAGTGCCGATACGATCTATCTGTCGACGGCACCGCTTTACCATGCGGCGCCACTGGGCTGGACGATGACAGTGCATCAACTGGGCGGCACGGTTGTCCTGATGCACAAGTTCGATGCCGAAGCAGCACTTGCCAATATCGAGCGGTACCGCTGCAACGCCGGGCAATTCGTGCCGACGCATTTCGTGCGGATGCTCAAATTGCCCGATGATGCCCGCACCCGGTATGACGTGTCGTCGATGAAAGTCGCGATCCACGCGGCTGCGCCCTGTCCCGTGCCGGTCAAACGGGCGATGATCGACTGGTGGGGCCCGGTCATCGACGAATATTATGCCGGCACCGAAGCGAACGGCTTTACGGCAATCAAGGCGGCGCAGTGGCTGACGCATCCGGGATCGGTCGGAACCAGCATCGGCGAGGCAAAACTGCACATCTGCGACGAGGATGGCAACGACCTCGCGGCCGGCACTGACGGCATGATCTTTTTCGAAGGGCCGCGGTCGTTTCGGTATCACAATGATCCGCAGAAAACGTCGGAAAGCCGGAATAAACACGGCTGGTCGACGCTCGGCGACGTCGGCTATATGGATGAGGATGGTTATCTTTACCTGACCGATCGCAAAAGCTTCATGATCATTTCAGGCGGCGTGAACATCTACCCGCAAGAGATCGAAAATCTGCTCGTCACGCATCCGAAGGTTGCCGATGTTGCCGTCATCGGTGCGCCACATGATGAAATGGGCGAAATGGTCGTCGCCGTGGTGCAACCCGCCGACATGGCCGAGGCGGGGGATGCACTTGCCGCCGAACTGACTGCTTTCTGCCGCGCCTCACTCTCGGGCATCAAAACCCCGCGCCGCATCGACTTCATGGCCGAACTTCCGCGCCACGACACTGGCAAACTCTACAAGCGTCTGTTGCGTGACGCCTATTGGGCAAAGGAACCCGCATGACCGACCGCCTGACGATCAGCGTCACTGACCAGATCGCCGATATCCGCCTGAATCGCGCCGAAAAGATGAATGCCATCGATCCGGCAATGTTTGCCGGTATCGGCGCGGTCATCGATGGCCTAGCCGACCGCACTGATGTTCGCTGCGTCGTCCTTTCGGGCGAGGGCAAGGCATTCTGTGCCGGGCTCGACATGGCGAGCATGGCTGCGGGAGGCTCCGGAACCGGCGCAGAGCGCAATGCGCAAGGATCGATCCTGCCACAGCATGTCACGCTCGGCTGGCGCAACCTGCCGATGCCTGTCATCGCCGCAGTCCACGGTGTCGCATTCGGCGGCGGGTTCCAGATCATGAGCGGTGCCGACATTCGCATCGCCGCGCCCGGTACGCGCTTTGCCATCCGCGAGGCCTATTGGGGGCTGGTCCCTGACATGGCG
>JANLWD010000072.1:0-24372 GCA_031364345.1 Sphingomonas sp. | reverse complement strand
CTCGTCTATCATTTCAAACGCGAGGACTTCGATGTCGCGCAAACCCCCGATGGCGAAGAAGCGCTCCTGATGGCGCAGGAAACGCCGCCTGACATCGTGCTGCTCGACTGGATGCTCGAAAGCCTGTCGGGGATTGAGGTGTGCAGGCGGCTGCGGCGGATGCCCGAAACGGCGAATGTTCCGATCATCATGCTAACGGCGCGCGGTGAAGAAGAGGATCGGGTTCGTGGATTGGAAACCGGCGCTGATGATTATGTCACCAAGCCATTTTCGCCGCGCGAACTCGTTGCGCGTGTCGGCGCCGTTCTCCGTCGTGTCCGACCGGCGCTTGCGGGTGAAGCGATGGTCTATGCCGACATCGAAATGGATACCGTGGGCCACAAGGTGAAACGCGGCGGGCAGATGGTGCCACTTGGCCCGACCGAATTTCGGCTGCTGAAGCATTTTCTCGAACATCCCGCACATGTCTTTTCGCGCGAACGGCTGCTCGACAGCGTTTGGGGTCATGACAGTGACATCGAACCGCGCACTGTCGACGTCCATATCCGGCGTCTGAGAAAGGCAATAAATGATGGCGGCAAACCCGACATTATCCGCACCGTTCGCTCGGCCGGCTATGCGCTCGATGCCGATGGGCGACTATAAGCGACGGAACGTGCCCTTGTCCGCATGACTTGAGAACCCGCTACATCACTGCTGCGTTCAGTTGTTGATCTGCGCATCGTCGCAAATTGACAAGGAGTTCTATATGAAGATTTTCACGCTCACGATCGCACTAATGCTTAGTGGCACTGCAACGGCGCAGATGACGCCGCCAACCGAACCGGCACCACCGTCGCCACCCGCAGCCCAAACACCACCAGCCGGCGAGATGCCCGCGCCACCAACAGCACCGCCCGCACCCGAAGCAACGCCGGCAATGCCTGCGCCTTCGCCCGCTGACGCGGCTGCGCCACCACCGCCTGCTTCGCCGCCAGCGCCTGCTGAACAAACGGCCCCAGCGGCGCCACCTGTAATGGCACCGATGGCCGCTGCGCCGCCACCACCGCCACAGGCCGAATATCCGCGTTGCTCGCAGACAGTCGTCGACCAATGTATTCAAAGTTCGGGTGGCGAGCGTGATATGAAACGCAAGCGTCGCCGCGGATAACCGGCTTAACCGTCAACCAGCTTCATCAACCGGCGCTCGACGGGCGCAAGTACTGGCCCAAGCTCGTGCCCGCGCTTGATCACCGACCCGCCCTCGCCGACCAAGGCCCATTCGCCCTGACGGTTGCGCAGCGCCGGTCTTTTTTCGATCCGCATCTCGGGCCGTTCTGTCGCGCGCCGGAACGCACTGAACACTGCGGCTTCGCGCCCCAGATCGATCGCATAGTCGCGCCAGTGCCCAGCGGCGACCATGCGGCCGTAAAGATCGAGGATGCGGGTCAATTCGGTCCGACCAAAGCCGACTTGCGTTACGGTGCGCGGAAACGCGGCGACGGTGCCCATCAGGCGCGCTTTACCTTTTTGCTCTCGGCATCGGTAAACGCTGCCAATTTGGCGCGAAGCGTTTCCATTTCACATTTCAACAGTTCGACTTGCTGAGTCGCAGGGTCGAACCGTTCGCTGCACGGTGTTCCATATGGCAGAAAACCCTGCTGATAATCAGCGGCTTCGATCAGCTGTGACCGGGCGGGAATACCGACCATGGTCGCTCCTTCGCTGACATCCTTCGTCACCACCGAATTTGCGCCGATCCGCGCTTGCGCGCCGACGGTAATCGGACCGAGGACTTGCGCGCCTGATCCGACGATGACGCCATCGGCCAGCGTCGGATGCCGTTTCCCGGCAATTCCATTTGCCGGATTGGTCCCGCCCAGCGTGACATTTTGATAAATCGTCACGTCGTTACCGATCTCTGCGGTTTCACCGATCACCGTAAAGCCATGGTCGATAAAGAAATTGCGTCCAATGACGGCGCCGGGGTGGATGTCGATCGCGGTAAACATCCGCGATATATGGTTGATCAGACGCGCGGCAAAGAAAAGCTCGCCGCGGTAAAGCCAGTGAGCGACGCGATGAAACATCAGCGCCCAAACACCGGGATATGTCAGGATTTCCCAGCGCGACCGCGCCGCAGGGTCGCGTGCCTTGATCGAGTCGAGATACGCGACCAGCCCTGCCATCATTGCCAATCTCCGTTACACATTACGGTCTACTTAATCACCGGCACGCCCGATGCAACCTGTCGCCGAATAGCCCCAGTTTACCAGTCGCATAGCGATTTATGTTGCCGGACGGCGCCGTCCCGGTTCTAACCCTAGTCGGATGATCGACTTTAGCACCATTGATATATGGGCCCTCCTGCCGTTCATCCTCATCGGATTTACGGCACAGATGGTCGATGGTGCGCTTGGCATGGCATTCGGCGTGATATCATCGACGCTGATGGTTAGCGTTATGGGTGTGCCGCCCGCGCGCGCATCGGCGGGCGTTCATCTTGTCGAAGTGTTCACGACGGCGGCATCGGGTATCAGCCACGTTCTTCACAAAAATGTCGACTGGCGGCTGTTCGCGCGGCTCGTCGTGCCCGGTGTCATCGGCGGCGTGATCGGCGCCTATGTCCTTATCTCGGTGCCGGGCGACGTTACACGTCCCTTCGTCATGACATATTTGACCGGAATCGGACTGTATCTGTTGTGGAAGTCGACGCACGAGCCGCAGCCCCGCGCACCGCGAGTGATTGCGCCGCTGGGGCTTGCTGGGGGTTTTCTCGATGCAGTCGGCGGTGGCGGTTGGGGCCCGGTCGTCACGTCGAATCTGCTGATTCAGGGAACGACACCGCGCATGACGATCGGAACAGTCAACACTGCGGAATTTTTCCTGACGCTGGCAATCTCGATCACTTTCCTGATTGGTCTGGGCTGGCAGGCATTCACGACGGCAACAATCGGCTTGCTGATTGGCGGGCTTGCGGCGGCACCGATCGGAGCCGTCCTGGCAAAACGGGTTCGCGCACAAGTACTAATGCGCATGGTCGGCATCGTTTTGACGGTCACCAGCGTGTATAGTCTCACGAAGGCGCTGGGTTAAAATCCGTTCCGCTAGGCCCAGCGTGCAGACTGCGCCGCGTCGGTCTCACGCGCAGCAACCCACTCACTCCGTCCGTCGGTATACGTCTGCCGTTTCCAAAATGGTGCATCGGTTTTCAGGCGGTCGATGAGATAGGCGCAACTTTCAAGCGCAGCGGCGCGGTGTGCCGAAGCCGTGCCGACAAAAACAATGCGATCACCCGGCACAAGGATACCGACGCGGTGGACGACACGCACGGCAGTGAGCGGCCATCGCGCAGCGGCTGTATCGGCAAGCGACCGGACCGCCAAATCGGTCATCGCGGGATAATGTTCGAGTTTCATTGACACGAGCCCGCCACCGCCGCGGACGACGCCGGTAAACGACGCAATTGCGCCGACACCGGCGAGGTTCAGCCGGTCGGTTTCGATACCGACATCGAAATCGCCGCTAGTGATGTCGATGTCGATCATCCGCCGGTAACCGGTGGAAAGAATGCGATTTCATCGGCGCCCGCCACAGGTGAATCGAACCCGACCATTGCGAGGTCGACCGCGACACGCAACCGATCGAAATCGGCAAAAGCGCGGGCATGGCCGTCGCTGCGCCGCGACAGCGTGACGGCAAGGTCGCGAACTGTCGTGATGCTGTCGCCGATCTCGACCTGTTCCTGATCCACGCCGATCATGTCGCGCAGCCAGGCAAAATAAAGAATTGTCGCTGTGCGCATCAGTCCATGTGCTTCAGGCCAACGCGTAAATAGTCCCATCCGGTCAACAACGTAAGCGCCGCAGCGGCCCACAGCGATGCGATCCCGGCCTGTTTTATCCAAAGCATCGCCGGCACGGCGCCCGCCAGGATCAACGCGCCGAGCGCGACAATTTGCAACGTCGTTTTCCATTTCGCCAGTTGCGACACAGGCACCGAAATCTGTAGCCCGGCAAGAAATTCGCGCAGGCCCGACACCGCGATTTCGCGCAGCAATATGATGATGGCGGGGATGATGTGGATGCCCGTAATCGATGCCGCTTCATGCCGCGTGCCGACGAGCATCATGATTACCGCAGCGACCATGATCTTGTCGGCAATCGGATCGAGAAAAACGCCAAGTTTTGACACCTGCCCATTCGCACGCGCCAGATAGCCATCGAAATAATCGGTGATGCCCATCAGGCAATATAGCGCAAAACCGAGCGCGTAACCCAGTTCCCAGCCTGGGAACCACAGCAGGGCGACAAGCAACGGCACCGTAACAATGCGGGACAATGTCAGGATGTTTGGCAGACTCATCATCGTTCAGCGCCGTTATAGCGTTTGGCGCGGTTCGCAAAGCTGGCTATGGATCGCCGCGAACGACAATCGTAAGGGATCGCTTTCACCTTGATGCAGAACACCACTCATTTGCTCAGGGAGCGGCGGTTTCTACCCTTGTTCATCACTCAGTTCCTTGGCGCAATGAACGACAATTTGTTCAAGACCGCGATGGTCCTGTTCGTCATCTACAATATTTATAACGATCCGAAGCAGGAAGAGGTGTTCAGCGCCGTTGCCTCTGCGGTTTTCATCCTGCCGTTCTTTTTGATGTCGGCAGTCGCCGGTCAGCTCGCCGATGCCTATGACAAAGCCGCGATGGTGCGCATCGTAAAGACTTGTGAAGTGGGCATCATGATCGTTGGCGGCGCCGGGCTGCTGATCGGGAACATTCCGCTGATGATGCTGGCCCTGCTGGCCATGGGCATTCACTCGACTTTTTTCGGGCCGATCAAATATGCGATCCTGCCTCAGCATCTCGCACCCGATGAAGTGCTGGGCGGGACCGGGCTTGTCGAAGCCGGAACCTATATCGCAATCCTTGCGGGAACGATTCTGGCAGGATTTATCAGCCACCAATTCGCCGCCGCGTTTGTCATCCTGCTTGCGGTGATCGGGTGGTTCGCCGGTCGTGAAGTGCCGCCTGCGCCGCCCGTCGGCACCGATCACCCCATCGACTGGAATATTTTCCGCGCGTCATATCGGCTCGTTGTGGCAACGATGCGGATCCGCCGTTTGTTTCTGGCGATCATTTCGATCAGCTTTTTCTGGATGATCGGTGCGGTGCTGTTCGTGCAATTTCCGCCGCTGGTCAAAAATGTCCTGCAAGCCGACAAAAGCGTCGCCAGCCTGTTCCTCGCGATTTTTTCGGTCGGCATTGCCATCGGGTCGGTCTGGATCAACCGGTTGCTTAAAGGCGAAGTTTCGGCGCGTTATGCCCCGGTATCAGTCGTCTTCATGGGTGCGTTCGTGCTCGGTTTTCACTTTATCGCCAAATTCTGGGTCCAGGGTCCGGAAGGGACGATGTACACGCTGAGCGAATTTGCCTCGCACGCCGGGGCGCCGCTCCTGCTTGCCTGCCTGCTCGCAATTGCCGTCAGCGGCGGAATGTTTGTCGTACCGCTTTATGCGTTTCTGACGACGACAGTCCCCAAAAGCGAAACGGCACGGACCGTTGGTGCAAATAATTTCGTGAACGCCGGATGCATGGTCGCTGGCTCTGCGATCGCGGTCGGCCTGAGCGCCGCGGGCGTTTCGGCGGTAAACCAGTTTCTCATGACGGCGGCGATGTGCGTGGTGTCGGCATGGCTGGCCCTGATGCTTCACAAAGCCTGTCTGGCGGGGGATTGCAATTAATCTGTGATCGATTCCCGCTTGCGCGCGTCGACAACCACAGTGGCCGGTATTTGCATCCGTATCGATGATCTAAGGGTTTTGTCGACGGTTTGCATTTCGTCCCCGGATTGCCACAACCACTTCTGGATTGGCTTTGAAAAATGCCTGGCGCTCTGCTTTTCGTGCTTCGACGGCGCTGCGCAGCTCGGGCCGCTCGGCAAGATATGCCGTTCGTTCGTCGCGCGGCAGTCGACGGAGAATGCGGACGTCGGGATTGGCGCGAACAAAATCACGCTCCGCCATCATCGCCTGTTTGATGACCGGGACGAGTTGCGGATTTTGTCGGATGAATTCACGACGCGCGGCACGCCGTTCGATACGCCTTTCAATTCGTCTTTCGATACGCCGCTCGCGAAGCATTTCAGCGCGGAATTCACCGGCTTTTGTCACATCCGCCGTGACGCTGCCGGAATTTGCCGATGTGGGCGCGGCTGCTCCCGCATCCGTGAGCGTGCGTGTCACATTCGGCCGCTTTTCGATGGCGGCGATCCGAGTGGCCGGTATCGGCCGCGCTTTTTCGACCGGCATGGTCGTCGTCGCCGGCACAAGCATCGCCGTCAATACTGGGACACGAATGCCCGCAGCACCAAGCAAGCCCGATGCGACCGCAGCAGCACTGACCATGCCCGCAGCGATCGTCCCCAGAGCCACACGGCGGGCCAGTTTCCATGCGCCACGTCGATCTCGCGCTGATGACCGTGCGACCGGGGCCGTGACGCCGTCGACGATCCTGTCGGCAAAATCGGAACGGGGCGACGGGACGGTGAAACTGTCAAGCGCCGCGCGGACTTCGGGCGAAAAATCGTTGCGGTTCATCGGTTGTCTCCGGCGTCGGTATCGGTCAGCTTACGCTTGAGCGCTGTTCGAGCGCGAAACAGCAGCGATTCAAAAGCCTTTATATTCATATCCATGTTTCCCGCGGCGACGGCATTTGGCTGATCCTCGTAATAAGTCAGGACGATCGCTGCCCGCTGATTGTCGGGCAATGCTCCGATTGCCGCGACCACGCTTTGCCGGCGCTGTTCGATTTCGATCAGCGCTGGTGCAAGCGGTCGTTCGTCACGCCGGTCGGGGAGAATTTCCTCGCTGGTGAACCGTCGTCGGCGAAGTCGGTCGAGGCATTGGTTCACCGTCACACGCGTCAGCCAGGCGGCAATGCCAGAGCCGCCACCCTGCCACCGCCCGGCGTGCTGCCAAAGCCGCGTCAGAGACTCTTGCGCGATGTCTTCCGCTTCGATCGCGTCGCCGATCATCCGAAATGCAATCCGGTGCAGCGCGATGGCGTGGACGTCGACAATCTGACGAAACGCGTTTGCATCACGGCGCAAAATACGCGCCATGACCTCATCGTCGTCGCCGAGTGGTTCAGTGATGAACGCGTCAATTGCAGCGCTGGCCAAGCCCAACTCCTCGAATGTCGTCGATATCTAACGAACCAGGATCGATAAGCCTTCGCATGATGCCACGTAAATGTGAGCACTGGTTGCGCCAGCGGCGAAGGTTCCCATATTCTGCACATAGGAGTTAGCCATGCCAACAACGAAGCCCGTTGATTTCGACACTCTTACGCGAACCATCGGTCTTGGCGGTAGCGACCCCGCATCAGTCCGGCGTCGGGTCGAAGCGATGGAGAAACTGCTCGAAGGGCTCTTTGTTATCCCCGGGACGAACCGTCGGTTCGGTCTGGACGTCATTTTCGATATTTTGCCGGTTGGCGGCAGCGTGATCGCGGCGATCATGGGAAGCTGGATCGCGTGGGAAGCACGAAACCTTGGCATGCCCAAACATGTTTATGTGCGAATGGCGGGCAACATCGGGATCGACGCGCTTCTTGGTGCAATACCATTTGTCGGCGCAATCCCCGACTTTTTCTTTCAGTCAAACACGCGTAACCTGAAAATCATCAAAAAACATCTCGATAAGCATCATCCCGGGACGGCGGTGATCGACGGCTAGTTCCCGGCGCGCCAGATCCGTAATGGGGCTCCATCGGGCGCGCCACCCGATCGCCCGCGCGGGCAAGGTTCGGGAACCATCGCTTTTGTCATGCAGATGCGAACTTCGCGCAGCCAGCCGCCGTTGCGATCGGTCGACACCGTGATCGCAGAAGGACTTATTCGAGGATTGGCGGCCGCCATCAGCCGTTTGAAACCACCGACATCGATCGCGCGACGCGATAACACGTTCATGTCGGGAAACCGGATACTTGCGAACAACCTGCGCGATGCGGCGAAATAATCTGCCGAATTATTGGTCGCGCAAATACCATGCTTGCCCCATTCGCGCGCCATCAGTTTAGGGCTGGGTTGCGTGCAGAACTGGGCGCGGACAACAGCGGCGGGGAGCGGCTTTGTCGCGGCGCACCATTGCGGGTAGCTATTCCCGGCACCCTCGGGCCACAAACCATGGAGGATAAAACCAAAATTGCCATTTGCCCGATCGCATTGTCCGTCATCGGGGCGGCCACGGCAAAATTGCGGCGACCACGACAGCGCGAGGGTATAGCCGCGCACCATCATATTACGGACCTGTTCATTGGCTGGCTGCGCGGCGGGTGCCGGTTGCAGACGTTCGGGAATGCGGCACGACAGCGCTTGCGCATGCAGCGCGCCGGGAACGACGCTAAGCCACAGCGAAATCAAGACCGATATCGGCCGCAGGGGCGCTTTGCGTGAGGCGGCCGACACTGGCATATGTAACTCCTGTTTCGGCGATGGCACGGATGGTGTCGAGGCGGACGCCCCCCGACGCTTCGGTGACCGCGCGATCACCGATAATCGCAACGGCTTCACGCAGCATCGGCGGCGCCATGTTATCGAGCAATATGTGCGTCGCGCCCGCGTCGAGAGCTTCGGCAATCTGGTCGATCCGGTCGACTTCGACGATGACTTTCAAAATTCCTGCTGCAACCGCGCGCCGCGTCGCTTCACCGACTGATCCTGCAACCGCGACATGATTGTCCTTGATCATTGCCGCATCGTCGAGCCGCATCCGGTGGTTGGTCGCGCCACCCATCCGCGTGGCATATTTTTCGACCACGCGCAGACCGGGAATGGTTTTGCGCGTATCGAGCAGGATGCAGCCGGTACCCTCGATCGCGTCGACGTACGCGCGCGTCATCGTAGCAATGCCGGACAAGTGCTGAACGGTATTCAGTGCCGAACGCTCCGCAGTCAGCAGCGCGCGCGCGTTGCCTGATAGCCGCATGAGATCGGTCCCCGCGGCTACTTGCTGCCCCTCTTCAATCAGGATCTGAATTTCAACGGCGGGGTCGAGCGACCGGAACAAGGCCGCCGCAAGCGGTAATCCCGCAACCACAATTGCATCGCGGCTGTCCATGATGCCATCGAACCGTGCGTCGGCAGGAATTACCGCAGCGGCGGTGATGTCACCATTGTCGCCAAGGTCCTCGGCAAGGGTCGCCGCGACGAACGCATCGACATCGAACCGGTCAAGCTTGAACACTGGTTGAATCATAACAATGCCTAAGCCCAAATTCGTTGCCGGCGAAAGCGCAAGTTACGATCCTGCCTAAGGGCCGACCGTCCGATGTCGCGGAACACGAGGCCGCATTGGCGGTTATCCGCTTCATCAAGGAGCGCGAGTAATGGACGACGATCAGCCAATTCATGAAACGACGACCGAAGCGCGCGCCGGCGATGCCAATCCGACCAACCGTTATATTTTATATATCTCGCTAGCACTCATCATCGTGTTGCTGGGGGCGGTGCTGGCCGGAGGATGGGTTTCCTATTGAGGGCTGGTCATCCACGCGAAGCGTTCGGCGCGCCCAAATCGCCCTGCCCGACCGTGCTACCCGCCATTTCAAGCATCCGATCCAGCGATTTCTTCGCACGTAGGCGCAGGCCTTCCTCGATTTCGATCCGCGGCTGCAAATCACGCAGCGCCACGTAAAGTTTTTCCATCGTGTTGAGCGCCATATAGGGACAGATATTGCAATTGCAGTTGCCGTCGGCGCCGGGCGCGCCGATAAATGTTTTTTCGGGCAGTGCCTTTTCCATCTGGTGCATGATGTGCGGTTCGGTTGCCACGATCAGCGTGTCGCCGGGAAAGCCTTTGGCAAAGGCGAGGATGCCGCTGGTGCTGCCAACATAATCAGCATGATCGAGAATATGCGCAGGACATTCGGGGTGAGCAGCAACAGGCGCGCCGGGATGTCTGACCTTCAGCTTGACGAGTTCGGTTTCACTAAACGCTTCATGGACGATGCACACGCCCGGCCATAACAGCATGTCGCGCCCGGTCTTGCGCGCCAGATAGCCGCCAAGATGCTTGTCAGGACCGAAGATGATTTTCTGGTCGATCGGAATTTGCGAAAGAATCTTGTCCGCCGAAGACGACGTGACGATGATGTCGGACAACGCTTTCACTTCGGTCGAGCAGTTAATGTAGGTCAGCGCAATATGATCGGGATGCGCCTGGCGGAAAGCCGCGAACTTTTCGGGCGGGCACGAATCTTCGAGGCTGCATCCCGCGTCCATATCGGGCAGGACGACGATTTTTTGCGGACTCAGGATTTTCGCGGTGTCGGCCATGAACTTGACGCCACAAAAAGCGATCACGTCGGCATCAGTCGCCGCGGCCTTGCGCGACAGATCGAGACTGTCCCCGACGAAATCGGCAATGTCCTGAATCTCGGGCTTTTGATAATAATGCGCGAGGATGACAGCATTACGCTCCTTGCGCAGCCGATTGATCTCGTCACGAATATCGGTGCCGGCCAATGGTTTGAACTGATAGGTCATTGCTTCTCCATTCTGGGCGATTACGGCCCGGCCAGTATCTCTGCAATCGGTGTCGACTCATCCCATGCCTGTTGCGCGATCGTATCGGGCTTTGTTTCGATCGGAAAACGAACGGCAACGCGGACATCGCGCAATCCAGCGGCTTTCAACGGTGCCGTTGCCAGTTGCGCAATCGCTGCACGGGCGTTGGCGCGGGCCTGCATCAGATATTTGGGATCTTGCGCGGTTTTACGTGCCGCCGCTGTTGCACGTTCGATTGCCTGCTGTTGCAGTTCAATACCGGCGCCGCGCGAAATATAGAGACCTTGCTGCACGATCGCACCCCTTGCACCATCGATATTCGGTGCGGCAATCGTAACGTCGGGCACGTCGATGCTCATTGTGCGGGCGCGGGGATTCCAGCGATAATTTGCGGCCGACAGCTTCGACAGATCAACGAAATAATCGACCGAATATGGCGCGCGGTTACGCTGAACGACGGGCATCATTCCAAAAAAAGTCGCAGTCGTGCTACTCGACAGGACATCGCCGCTCACGGTTCCGACCTTCAACGCGTTCACCGATGCAAAGCTGGCCGTGATTGTTCGCGAAACGTCGATGCCGACCGATCGGGCTTCCATGCGCGACTGCTGTCGCTGCCATAACATCCATCCAACCGCGGCCAGAATGATCAGCGCCGCGCCAAATCCGGCACGTTTTACGCGAGCGTCCACGTCCCGCCCTCTCGCACCAGTCCCCGGTTACGCAAGTCGATGAGATGCGCCAGCACCGAACGCCCGGCCGCGCCGTAAAGCCGCTGATCGATACCGGCATACATTTTCGGCACCATGTCGGCGATGACGCCCTCACCGGCTTCAAGCATCCGCAAGATCTGGCGTTCGCGTTGCCGCCGATGCCCGGCAAGGCCCCGTACAAACTGCTGTGGTTTCGTCACCGGCTCGCCGTGTGCCGGATAGTAAATGGCATCGTTACGTGCCAACAGCACGTCGAGGCTGCGCATATAATCAGCCATGTCACCGTCCGGCGGTGAGACGACCGTCGTCGACCAGCCCATCACGTGATCGCCGGTAAAAAGGGCGTTTTCCTCAACGAGATGATAGCACAAGTGATTTGACGTGTGCCCGGGCGTGGCAACCGTTTCGATCGTCCAGCCGGATCGCGTCATCCGCTCGCCGTTGGTCAAGATACGATCGGGCGCATAGCTTGTGTCAAACGCAGCGTCGGCACGCGGCCCGTCATCATCAATCGTAAGTGGCGCGCAGCCGACGATCTTCGCACCCGTTGCTGCCTTGAGTGGTGCGGCCGCCGGAGAGTGATCGCGGTGTGTGTGCGTGCAGAGAATTGCAACAATTCGTTCGCCCGTCGTCGCCGCAAGAATGCCGGCGATATGTGCAGGCTCTGCGGGACCGGGATCGACAACCGCAACCTCGCCGGTCCCCACGATATAGGTCTGGGTCCCGGTATATGTGAACGCCGACGGGTTCGGCGCAAGGACGCGTCGGACCAGCGGCGACAGGTGTTGGGCGACGTCGGTGACTTGTTCAGACATCAGGATGATGTGGCTGCTCCCCTCCCGTAGCGCAAGGCTAGACAAGGCGGGACTGCGCCACGGCTGCCTCGATGAAACTGGCAAACAGAGGATGCGGATTGAACGGCTTGCTTTTCAGTTCCGGGTGAAATTGCACCCCGACAAACCACGGATGATCGGGCCGCTCGACAATTTCGGGAAGCGTGCCGTCGGGTGACATGCCCGAAAAGATAAGGCCCTGTGCTTCGAGTGCGTCCTTGTAATGTGCGTTTACTTCGTAGCGGTGCCGGTGACGCTCGCTGATCCGTGTGTCGCCGTAAATGCTCGCGACCTGGCTGTTGCCGCCGAGCACAGCCGGATAAGCACCGAGCCGCATCGTTCCCCCCAGATCGCCCCCCGCAGCACGCGTATTTATCCCCTCGGCGCCCATCCATTCGGTGATCAGGCCGACCACGGGTTCGGACGTATCGCCGAACTCGGTTGTTGATGCATCCGCAATGCCCGCCATGTTTCGCGCCGCCTCGATACAGGCCATTTGCATGCCCAGACAAATGCCGAAAAATGGCACATTATGTTCGCGCGCAAACCGGACACTGGCAATTTTTCCTTCGGAACCACGTTCACCGAAACCGCCGGGCACCAGGATCGCATGCATCGGCTCGAGCTGTGCAACAAGATCGCCGCCGCTTTCGAAGATCTCGGCATCGAGCCACTTGATATTGACGCGCACGCGGTTGGCAATGCCGCCATGAACGAGGGCTTCGTGGAGCGATTTATAGGCGTCCTGCAGGCCGACATATTTTCCGACCACCCCGATAGTGACTTCACCTTCGGTATTGCCCAGCCGGTCCTCGATATCCGACCAGCGCGAAAGATCGGGATCAGGCGCAGGCTCGATGCGGAATGCGCGCAGCACTTCCTCGTCGAGGCCCTCTCGGTGATATTGCAGCGGAACGGCATAGATCGACTTTGCATCGAGCGCGGGAATGACCGCTTCTTTCGGCACGTTGCAAAACAGCGCGATTTTCGCGCGATCGCTGAGCGGCAGGGGCTGTTCGCAACGGCAGACGAGCACGTCAGGCTGCACGCCGAGCGCGGCAAGTTCGCGCACCGAATGCTGTGTCGGCTTTGTCTTCAGCTCACCCGCAGCCGCAATATATGGGACCAGGGTGACGTGGATCGACACGCTGTTGCCGCGGCCAAGGTCGTTGCGAAGCTGACGGATTGCCTCGATGAACGGCAGCGATTCAATGTCACCGACAGTGCCGCCGATTTCGCACAGAACAAAGTCGAGATCGTCGATTTCGTTCAGCGCGAATGCTTTGATCGCATCGGTGACATGTGGGATAACCTGGACTGTCGCGCCAAGGTAATCACCGCGCCGCTCGCGCTGAATGATCGTCTGATAAATACGACCCGAAGTAACATTGTCCGATTGGCGTGATGCAACGCCGGTAAAGCGTTCATAATGTCCGAGGTCGAGATCGGTCTCGGCACCGTCGTCGGTTACGTAAACTTCACCGTGCTGATAGGGCGACATCGTCCCAGGATCGACGTTCAGATATGGATCGAACTTGCGAATACGGACGCGGTACCCGCGCGCTTGCAACAGGGCCGCAAGCGACGCGGCCATAAGCCCTTTGCCGAGCGACGAAACCACGCCGCCGGTAATGAAAATGAACCGCGCCATGGGAGGAGGGGCTTAACCGCCACCTCGCTGGCAAGGCAAGGGACCGAATCGAAAGCCCGCTGTTTTAATTGCTGTTGATTGCGTCCGCAGTCGGCGCAGGTGTCGGATTATTCGACACGACCGGCTTCGGCGCAGTCCGCGTGGGCACGACCTTTGGCGCCGGGGCAACCGGTGCTGGCGCCGATGCTTCGCGCTTGGGTGCTGCCGAGGGCACTGATCCCGAAGCCATCGGAACGACTGGCTCGTCGATTGCGGCGCGCGGCTGTGGCATCGTCGCAGGCGCAGCCGGTTGGGCCGCCGGATTACCCGACAACGGAACTGCGGGCACTGGTACGACCGGTGTCGGCTTGCGCGCGAGCGAGGTATCAATTGTGCTTGGCGCTGCCCGCTGCGTTGCAACGACGGCAAGCGCGATCGACAAACCGACAAAGCTCACTGCCAGAATGCCGGTTGCGCGCGTCAGGAAATTGGCAGCGCCGCGTGCTGACATCAATCCCGTCGGGCTTCCCCCCATGCCCAGTCCACCACCCTCGGACTGCTGCATCAGGATGACACCGACGAGGCTCGCGGCAATCAGGGCTTGGACGACAAGGAGGAACGTAAACATGTTTTGCTTGGCTTTGCGTTTCGAAACTTCTGGTCGTTTAGCCGACGACGACAGCTGCCGCAACAATCGGGACGAGATCGGCGGCAGTCAGGCTGGCGCCGCCAACCAGCGCACCGTCGACATCGTCGACATGCAGCAGCACCGCCGCATTCGATGCTTTGACCGATCCACCGTATAAAATACGTACGCCATCGCCCACGACTGCGCGGATTTCGGCGTGCATTTCTGCCACTTCTTCGATCGTCGGCGTGCGTCCCGTCCCAATTGCCCAAACCGGTTCATAGGCAACCACGGTCTTGTCGAGCATCCCCGGCAAAGACCCGGCCAGCTGGCGCTTGACGACATCGACGGCATCGCCGGCGTCACGCTCAGCGAGTGTTTCGCCGACGCACACGATGGCCGTCATGCCCGCCGCGATCGCCGCTTCGGCCTTTGCCCGAACATCGGTATC
Organism: Sphingomonas sp.; assembly: GCA_031364345.1. GTDB lineage: Bacteria > Pseudomonadota > Alphaproteobacteria > Sphingomonadales > Sphingomonadaceae > Sphingomonas_O. Next base: position 9,570 of record JANLWD010000072.1, on the reverse strand, counting down.
TGATTCGCTGTGATCGGCACGCCGCTCGCTGTGGCCGACAATGCAATAGGTCGCACCGGCTTCGATAAGCATGTTAGCCGAAATACAGCCGGTGTGCGCACCGGATGTCATCGGATGGCAATCCTGCGCGCCGATTGCGATGCCGCGGCTCGATGCCGCGCTGATCAATGTTGCCGGCGGACAAATGACGACGTCGACGGCTATCGGCAGGACAGCAATGGCGACCGCGTCGATTTCGGCGAGTGCTGCGACACTACCGTTCATTTTCCAATTTCCGACAATGAGCGGGCGGGTCAACTTGCGCTGGATCATTCCCACGCTCTATGGGGGCCGCCTGTAATGCTCAAGGCCGGATTGCCGCACTCATGCTTTCATTCTTTCGTAATTTTGCCAAAAAACCCCTCGGACTGGCAATTTTCGGTCTGGTCGTCGTCGCGTTTATCGTCACGCTTTATGAGGGTAACTCGATGTTCGGGGGTGCCGGCAGCACCGGTGGCGCAATCGTGACCGTCGGTGACGCTGCCATCGGTGAAGCCGAAGCGCTTCGCCGGACGCAGAACCAGCTCGACGCCGCACGCGCCGAAAAGCCCGATCTCGACCTTGCAGCATTCGTGGCGCAAGGGGGTGCCGATCAGACGATCGATCAAATGGTCAACGGACGAGCGTTCGAACAATTCGCAGCCTCGAGCGGGCTGATTGCCAGCCGACGCCTTGTCGACGGCGCGATTGCCAGCATTCCCGCATTTAATGGCCCCAACGGCCAGTTCGACCGGACGACCTATCTTGCCATCCTGTCGCAACGGCGCATCCCTGAAAGCCAGCTTCGCGAAGATTTTGGTCGCGACGCTGTCACAAAGATGTTGCTGGTCCCGGTTTCGGGTGGCGCGCGGGCACCTGTCAATCTCGTCACGGCCTATGCGACCTTATTGCTCGAAACGCGTCAGGGTCAGATCGCTGCAGTCCCGTCCGCCAGTTTTGCGACGAACACAGCCTTAAGCGACGCCGAACTTAACACGTATTTTACGCGCAACATCGCGCGGTACACCGTGCCCGAACGCCGGATCGTCAAGCTTGCACGGTTCGACCGCAGTCGGTTCGACGGCAAGATCGTCCCGACCGAAGCCGAAATCGTAGCGGCGTATAAAAATGCATCGGCAAAATATGCGGGCCGCGAGACACGCAGCTTTACGCAGATCATTGTATCGACGCCGGCGCAGGCCGAAACACTGCTTGCCAAGCTGCGAAGCGGGACGGCGATGGCCGATGCGGCAAAATCGGTCGGTCTCGAAGCGCTCGCTGTTAGCATGACCGACAAAGCGGCGTTTGAAAAACTGACCGGACCGCGCGTTGCCGAGGCCGCATTTGGCACCGCCAAAGGTGGTTTTGCGCCGATCAGCCAGTCCGGACTTGGCTTTCACATCGTTCGCGTCGACGCGGTCGCCGCAATCGCTGCTCGCCCGATCGATACAGTCCGCGGCGAAATTGTGGCCGAATTGTCGAAAGTGAAAACCGACGAGGCGCTCGCGGATTTTGTCGGCAAAATCGAAGACGAGATCAGCGGTGGCGCAACCTTCGATGACGTTTCGAAAAAATATGCCATCGCAAGCGAAACCACGCCGGCAATCACGGCATCGGGCGTCGCACCCGATGTTCAGGGCTTCACGCTGCTAACCGATTATCAGCCGCTGCTGCGTGACGTTTTTCAGGCCGACCCGAGTGACGACGCGCAGGTTGCCTCGGTCGGAAACGGCACGGCATTTGTCATCTATCATATGGACCGCGTGGTCCCCGCCGCACCAAAGCCGCTAAGCGAGATCGCCAATCAGGTGAGGGCCGATGCTCAGATCGAGCGCGCGACCCTTGCGGCACGACGTGTCGCGACCGGCATTGCCGACAGTGTCAATAAGGGCACGCCTTTTGCTCAGGCACTGGCCGCATCGGGCATCAAACTGCCCGCGCCGCAACCGGCGGGTGGTCGTCGGATCGATATCATGCAATTGCGTGACAAAGCACCGGTACCGGTGACGACGATGTTCAACATGCCCGAAAAGCGCGCCAAAATCGTTCCCGTTCCGCAGGGGGCAGGCTGGTTTGTCGTCTATCTCGACAAGATTACGCCGGGTGACCCGAGATCCGCGCAACCACTGATCGCACCGACGCAGCAGCAACTGACACGCGTGATCGGCGACGAATATGTGCAACAATTCGCCACCGCAGTGCGCGCCAAAGTCGGTGTGACGCGCAATGCCGCAGCAATGGCCGCATTCAAAAAGTCGTTGACCGGCGGCACGCAGCGCTAGTGGACGCACACGCCGACGCTCTTGCCCAGACCCTGCTCGATGCGGGGAAACCCGCACTGATCTGGCGCACCATGATTGCCGATACCGAGACACCAGTTTCGGCGATGCTCAAACTTTTCGAGCCCGGACGCGGCGACTTCATCCTTGAATCGGTCGAAGGCGGTGCCGTCCGCGGGCGCTACAGCCTGATCGGGCTGGCGCCCGACCTCGTCTTTCGTGCGGTGGGAAAGAAGGCCGAGATCAACCGGCGCTGGCTCGTTGATCGCGACGGTTTCGTGCCGCTCGCCGGAAACAGCATGACTGCATTGCACGCGCTCGTGGCCGCATGCCGGATTGATGTGCCCGACGGTTTGCCGCCTGCGCTTGCCTGCCTGGTCGGCTATTTCGGCTATGAAACCGTCGGACTGATCGAAAAATTACCGCGCCCGCCCGAAAATCCGCTCGACTTGCCCGACATGATGTTTGTGCGACCGACCCTGATTCTCGTTTTCGACCGCCTTGCCGACCGGCTGATCGTTGCCGCACCTGTATGGCCCGGTGGGACCATTGCTCCTGCGATCGACCGCATCGAAACGGCGATGGCACGGCTGGCGTTGCCGCTGCCCGCGTCGACACGAGCACGCACAGCGTCGACGCAGTCGCACCTCGACGGCGAAAGCATGACCCCGGTGTTGCCGCCGCATCGTTATTCGGAAATGGTTGCAGCTGCCAAAAACTACATAACAGCCGGCGATATTTTCCAGGTCGTTCTTGCCCAGCGATTCATGCTGCCGTTCCGGCTTCCCGCGTTCGATCTGTACCGCGCGCTGCGGCGCATCAATCCGTCGCCATTTCTGTACCATCTCGATCTGCCGGGCTTTTCACTCACCGGATCGAGCCCCGAAATTCTGGTTCGGATGCGCGACGGCGAAGTCACGATCCGGCCGATCGCGGGCACCCGGCCGCGCGGCAAAACGGCAGTCGAGGATGCGGAAAACCGCGCTGCGCTGCTTGCCGATCCCAAAGAGCGCGCCGAGCATCTCATGCTGCTCGATCTGGGTCGCAACGATGTCGGGCGAGTCGCAGCTGCGGGCAGCGTCACCGTGACCGACAGCTATTCGGTCGAACTTTACAGCCACGTAATGCACATTGTCTCGAACGTGGTTGGCCAGCTTGCACCAGGCAACGATGCGCTCGATGCGCTTTTCGCGGGATTTCCGGCAGGTACCGTCAGCGGCGCACCGAAAGTGCGGGCCTGCGAGATCATTGCCGAGCTCGAGCCCGAAACCCGCGGTGCTTATGCCGGCGGCGTCGGCTATTTCAGTCCTGATGGCAATATGGACAGCTGCATCGTCCTGCGCACCGCAATCGTCAAAGACGGGGTGATGCACGTTCAGGCCGGCGCTGGCATCGTTGCCGACAGCGACCCGGTTTCCGAACAGCGCGAATGCGAAGCAAAGGCCGGCGCTTTGTTTGCTGCCGCGCGGGAAGCAGTCGCCATCGCCAACGCGGCGGGCTTTGGCCAGTAATCAGCCGGCAACGACCCGGTTTCGACCATCGGCTTTGCCACGGTACAGCAAGTCGTCGGCACGGCGCAGGATGTCGGCCATCGTTTCGCCCTCGCGCAAAACGGTTACGCCTGCCGAAAATGTCACCGCTCCGATCCGATCGCCCGAACTTGCGGCGTATAGCGGCAAATTGGCCAGTGCGGCACGGCATTTGTCGACATGGCCGAATGCGGCTGACGATGACAAACCGGGAAACATCACGACGAATTCCTCGCCGCCAAAGCGGCCGACGGTTCCCGTTCGACTGAATTGCTTTGTCATCAACTGTGCGATGAAGCGGAGCACCCGATCACCGGTTTCATGACCATGAAGATCATTGAGGCGCTTAAAATGGTCGATGTCACAAAAGGCGAGTGCCAGTGGCGTTCCGGTGGCCCGACACGCATCGATTGCCTTTTCAAGGTCACGCTTGAAAGCGCGGCGATTGGCAAGTTCGGTCAGCGGATCGACATCGGCAAAATGCTGCGCTTCGGCAAGATGCGCGCGCAGCCCGGCCAGTTCGCGCGTCGACTTGCGCAATTCTGCTTCGGCGGCACGCGTTCGTGCAACCATCGCAAGCGTCAGATCGAGCACCGCCTCGGCATCCGGCGCACCCCCGGCAAGCTTGGTTTCGAGCGCGGTGCGAAACTGCGCCGCCGCCTCGCCCGATCGTCGCGCGATGCCCGACAGCCCGGTCATCTGGCTGTCCATATCATCAGCCATTTTTGCCAGCGAATCGGGGCTGAGCGGGCTGCTAGTCTCGACGAAAATCCGGTCCGCGGCATCCGCGGTCAAAACACCCTTGCTGTCGATTTCGGCGCGGATCGCATTGACCAGCGCAACATTTTGCGCGGCGCGAAACTGGAACCCGAGGTCGTAATTGTCGGGCGTCGGATCGAGATGATGGCTCGACAGGAAGCTACCGACTTCGTTGAACACTCTTTCTTGCCACGTCAGCGGCGGCGCGTGCGACGCAGATGACGGTGCGTCGCTCCGCAACCAGCGACGAATTCGCCCGGCAACGTCGAAATGTGATGACTGGTCCTGATAACTCATGATCAGGGTTAACGGCTGGCGTCGAAACTGTTTAATTCTGCGCGCATTTGCGCCAAGGGCCGCTGCATGATCCTCGTTATCGACAATTATGACAGCTTCACATGGAACCTCGTTCACTATCTGATGGAACTGGGCGCCGAGGTTGAAGTCGTCCGCAATGATGCGATCTCGGTTGGCCAGGCGATGTCGTCCGGCGCCGATGCGTTCTTGATATCGCCTGGACCAAAAACACCGACCGATGCAGGCATTTCGCTCCACCTCGTTGCTGCCTGCGCCGAGCAAAGACGACCGCTGTTGGGTGTCTGCCTCGGCCATCAGGCGATCGGCCAGCATTTCGGCGGACGGGTCGTGCGCGGCGGTCTTATGCACGGGAAAACATCACCGGTGTCACATGACGGCACGGGGATTTTCACCGGTCTGCCCTCACCGTTCAGCGCGACACGCTATCACTCTCTGATCGTCGATTCGATCCCGATCGAATTGATCATCAACGCAACAGCCTCCGATGGCAGCGTCATGGGCATCCGGCACGCGACGCTACCCATTCACGGCGTCCAGTTTCATCCCGAAAGCATTGCCACCGAACATGGTCACGCGATGCTCGCAAATTTCATGGAACTGGCCGGCATCCGCGCAAAGTCTCGCGCATGACGCTAACGGTGGCGATGACGATGCGTGAAGCCGAAACGCAATTCGGCGACATCCTCGACGGCAATCTCCCCGAAGCCGATATCGCTGCGCTTCTGCTTGCGCTTGCCGATCGCGGCGAAACCGCCGACGAAATTGCCGGCGCGGCACGATCGATGCGCCGGCGCATGATCAGCGTCGTCGCACCCGCCAACGCAATCGATGTTTGTGGCACTGGCGGTGATGGCAGCCACAGCCTCAATGTGTCGACTGCCGTCTCGATTGTCGTCGCTGCGTGCGGCGTTCCGGTTGCCAAACACGGCAATCGCGCGGCATCGTCGAAAGCAGGCGGCGCCGACACGCTCGAAGCACTCGGGCTTAATCTGTCGCGTGCGTCGGATACGGCTGAAAAAACGCTGGCCGAGCTTGGGATATGTTTTCTTTTTGCGCAAAAACATCATCCGGCACTCGCGCAACTCGCGCCGATCCGCAAAAGCATCGGGCGGCGAACCATTTTCAATCTCCTCGGTCCGCTCGCCAATCCGTCGCGAGTCACGCGCCAGCTTGTCGGTGTTCCGTCGCCCGATATGCTTCCGATTTACGCGCGGGCAATGGCACAGCTTGGCACCGATCGTGCGATGATCGTGTCGGGGCATGAGGGGCTCGACGAGATTTCGGTTTCCGGACCGACCGAAATTGTGACGATCGGTTTCGATACCGGCGCGACAACGATTGCACCCGAAGATTTCGGCCTGATGCGCCATCCCGCCGATGCAATTCTTGGTGGTGATGCGGCATTCAATGCCAATGCGCTCCTGCGTATGCTGAACGGCGAAACGGGTGCGTACCGTGATGCCGTCGTGCTGAACGCAGGCGCGGCACTCTTGGTTGCAAATGAAGCAGCAACGATCGGTGACGGGATCGAAGAAGCCACCGAAGCCATCGACAAAGGCCTTGCCAAAGCATTGCTTGAATGCTGGATCGCATATCGGTGAACATTCTCGAGGAAATCTGCGCGACCAAACGCACCGAAGTGGCCGGTCGAAAGCGCGAAGGTCTGGCAAAATGGTCGCCGCCGACGCCGGTACGCGGGTTCGAAGCAGCAATGCGGACCGCGGCTCAGATACGCTTTGCCCTGATTGCCGAAATCAAGAAAGCGTCCCCGTCGAAGGGGATCATCCGCGCGCACTTCGATCCGCCCGCGCACGCCCGGTCATATCAGGTCGGCGGCGCGACCTGCCTGTCGGTCCTGACTGATACCGTGTATTTTCAGGGGCATGTCGACGATCTGGTTGCCGCACGCGCCGCATGCGAACTCCCCGTTTTGCGCAAGGATTTCATGGTCGATCCGTGGCAGGTCGACGAAGCGCGGGCGATCGGAGCGGATGCGATCTTGATCATCGTCGCAGCGCTTGACGATGCCGCGATGGTCGAAATCGAAGCGGCGGCCATCGAACAGGGCATGGACGTCCTCATTGAAGTTCATGACGAGGATGAACTCGATCGCGCGCTCAAGCTTAAATCCAGGATGATCGGGATCAACAACCGCAATCTGAAAACATTCGATGTCGATCTTTCCACGACGATCCGGATGGCGGCACGCGCGCCAGCCGATGCCCTGATCATCTGTGAGAGTGGAATTGCGAGCCACGCCGATTGCATCCAGATGGCGACGCACGGAATCCGCAGCTTTCTGGTCGGCGAAAGCCTGATGCGCCATGACGATGTCGCAACGGCGACGCGCATGTTGCTGACGGGCGAATGACAAAGCTCACGCACCTCGACGAAAGCGGCGCGGCACGGATGGTTGATGTCGCGGATAAGCCCCGCACTGCGCGCGAAGCGACAGCCATTGGTTCGATCACCATGTCGGCTGATGCTCTTGCGGCGATCCGGGCCGGTGCGACCAAAAAAGGCGACGTTCTGGCGATTGCGCGCATCGCCGGAATCATGGCCGCGAAAAAAACTAGCGATCTGATCCCCCTGTGCCATGCCATCGCGCTGTCATCGGTGACGGTAGATTTCACGTTTGGTGCCGAAAATATCGCGGTGACGGCAACCGCAAGAACGATCGATACGACAGGCGTTGAAATGGAAGCGTTAACAGCGGTTTCCGTGTCACTCTTGACAATCTATGACATGGGTAAAGCGATCGACCGATGCATGATGATCGGAAACATCCGGCTAGTCGCGAAATCCGGCGGTCGCAGCGGTGACTGGCCCGCGTGATTACGCCCGATGATGCGCTGGCTCGACTGCTCGCGCTGGCCCGGCCGGTCGCTGTCGAGACGCTTGCCCTGAGGGATGCCGGCGGGCGTTGGGCGGCAGCGGCGGTAGCGGCCCGGCGAACGCATCCGCCAGCTGATCTTTCGGCAATGGACGGCTATGCCCTTCGCTACGCCGACATGCCCGGGCCGTGGTGCGTCATTGGCACTTCGGCCGCGGGAGCACCGCTCGACTGTCCGATCGGCGCTGGACAAGCCGCGCGTATCTACACCGGTGCCGCGCTTCCCCTCGGTGCGGACACTATCGTGGTTCAGGAGGATGTCGATCGCGCGGGCGACACAGTTGCTGTGACGGGGCGCGGTCCCGATCACGCAGGTGCACATGTGCGCCGTGCCGGGACTGACTTTGGCGCGGGGCGAATACTGATCGCCACTGGCGAACGCTTCACGCCCGCGCGCATCGGTCTTGCTGCCATGGGCGGGCACGGAACAGTCGCGACGCGCCGCCGGATCAGAGTGGGGCTGGTCTCGACAGGTGATGAACTGACTGCGGTTGGCGATGATTGCGGCATCGCCGGCATACCCGCGTCGAATGCGGTGATGATCGGGGCGCTGCTCGCCGATTTGCCGGTCGATCTGACCGATCTCGGTATTGTCCGAGACGACCGCGCGGCGATTGCGGCATGCTTTGCGCGGGCAAAGGAATTTGACGTCATGGTGTCAACCGGCGGTGCGTCGGTCGGCGATCATGATCTCGTTCAAATCGCGCTAACCGACGCCGGCGCGACGATCGATTTCTGGCGGATTGCAATGCGACCAGGCAAGCCGATGATGGCAGGCACATTGGGGACGACCGTTGTTCTGGGTCTGCCCGGCAACCCGGTATCGGCTTTCGTGACGGCCACATTGTTTTTGAAACCGCTGGTCCGGCATCTGTCCGGTGCACGTGATTGTGCAGCGCCGACACTGACTGCGCGCATCGCATGTCCGATGCCCGTCGTCGGCGAAAGGACGGATTACGTCCGCGCGCGCTGGGTCGACGGTGCGGTCACACCGATCGACGGGGACAGTGGCATGCTGGCCCCGCTTGCCGCGGCATCGGCACTGATTATCCGCCCTGCAAAGGCACCGGCCATCGCCGCCGGACACAGCGTGCAAATCATTCCGCTCGCTTGACGTTCGCTTTTTGTTTGCGTAACAGTTCCGCATTCGTTCCCAACGCCGGAGCCGCAAATGCTGACGCGCAAACAACATGAACTTATCTGTTTCATTCAGGATCGCCTCAACGACACGGGCATCTCGCCTTCGTTCGAGGAAATGAAAGAGGCGCTCGATTTGAAATCGAAGTCAGGGGTTCACCGGTTGATTTCCGCGCTTGAGGAACGCGCGTTTATCCGGCGGTTGCCCAATCGGGCACGCGCGCTTGAAGTGCTGCGGATGCCCGAGCGCGAAGGTAGAGTGGTCCCCATTCGGCCGAGCACATCCGTTCCATCGCTGCCCATCGCAGCGAATTCGAACAACGTCATCGAACTTCCCCTGCACGGGCGCATCGCTGCGGGGTTGCCGATCGAGGCGATGGAAGGGCAATCGTCGCTTTCGGTTCCCGCGGCACTTTTGGGTCCGGGCGAGCATTATGCACTTGAAGTTTCTGGCGATTCGATGGTTGACGCTGGGATCCTCGATGGCGACTTCGCCCTGATCCGGAAGACCGAAACTGCGCGCGATGGCGAAATTGTCGTCGCGCTGGTCAACGACCATGAAGCAACGCTGAAGTATTTTCATAATCTCGGCCGCGAAGTGCGCCTTGATCCTGCCAATGCAGCGCACCAATCGCAA
>JANLWD010000040.1:0-2378 GCA_031364345.1 Sphingomonas sp. | reverse complement strand
CGATCCTCGGTTACGTAAATTCATCGCAGCAGTTGTTTGCCGACGTGTTCGGGCGGCCCGACATCTTCCCGCTCGCCTTCGCGATTACCGCCGGGTCGATGGGCGCGATGACATTTGCCAATGCGCAACTGGTCGAACGGTTCGGCACGCGGCGCTTGTCGCACAGCGCGCTGATCATGCTGATCGCGATTTCGGCATTTCACTTGGGCATCGAGCTGGCGGGTTATCAGACGCTGACCAATTACCTCGTGCTGCAAGCGATGACGATGGCGTGTTTCGGCCTGACTGGCGCAAATTTTTCGGCAATGGCGATGGAACCGGTCGGCCATATCGCAGGCACGGCATCGTCGATTCAGGGTTTTCTGACGACGGTTGGCGGCGGCGTCATCGGCGTGATCATCGGCCAGTCGTTCGACGGAACCACCCTGCCGGTGAGTATCGGTTTTCTGGTGGTCGCATCGACGGCGCTTGTGATTGTTCTCATCACCGAAGGCGGCCAGCTGTTCACGGCGCGCAACGCACCCGTCGCCTAACGCTGTTCGCGCCACCACAACAGCGCAGCAAGCGCACAGCCGATCGCGACACCTGCGACAAGGCCGATCGAAGTTTGCGCAAACAGCCGCCCGACGACAACGCCGACGGCCGCACCGAGCGCAATGAAAATACCCCCGCCGGTGGTGTTTTTGGGACGTTCAGCCATCGCACTGCCATGGCACGTCCCGAAATGGCGCGCCAGTGCGTCCCGCAACGGGACTGTTGTGCCGTTCTGGCATCTGGTGAATGGCGGCTTCATCATCGTTTGCGGCCGGGGAAGCCAAAGTGCAAAACTGGCACGCAACTTGAACACCGTTTGGTGGGGCTAGGGAGCGACGGCGTTGATTAATTTTCCATTTGTTGCCGACCGGGGGGCGGTAACCGATGCGCAGGCACTGATGGATCGATTCGGCGATGACGCCGGGTTCGAAGCCGCGGCGCGTGCGGACGCCAGTCGCAACCGCGGGAACGTCACGGGATTTTGCCGCTGGCGCCAGATCGAACGGATGATCGTGGCGCTCGCGCACCCGCAAGCGGGCGGAACACTCCACTAAACGATTGGTTATGGCCCGGACGGCGCAAATCCGTTAGCGAGGGTTCATGATTTTCCGAAAGACGCGGCGTTCGGCTGTATGCGCGATCACCGCGCTCATGCTGGGGTCGGTTGCCCAGGCACAGACTGTCCCGCTCGATCCCGAATCGCCGATGGCCCCGCTTCCCGAACTTGGCGTTGACTGGCCCGACCTGAATCAGGTCGATCCGATTGCGCCAGCATCCGACGCTGCGCCGGTGCGAACCGAAGCTGCCGATGACCAGCGTTACGATGTCGTCGTCACCGGGATCGATGCGCTGCCTCCGACATTGGGGCGGCGGTTCGACGAATTGTCGGTCCTGAAGGAAGGCGCTGGCAAGCCGGCAAACGTCGCACAGATCGACCGCCGCGCGCGCGACGATGCCGAACTGCTCAATACGATCTTGCGTGCCGAGGGCTATTATGACGCGTCGATCGATACCGATGTTGCGCCAAAGGATGGGCGGCTGGTCGTCACGCTCGATGTCGATCCGGGGCCATTGTATAAATTCGGCACGGTCGATGTGGCGGGCGTGCCCAAGCCCGACGTCGAAGCCGCATTCGGCGTCAAACCCGCCGATCCGGTCAATGCCGATGCAGTCATCGGCGGCGAAACGGCGCTGGCTCAAAAGCTCGGGCGCGAGGGCTTTCCCTTTGCCAAGGTTGCCGAACCCGAAATCGTGATCGACCATGACACGCGCGAAGCCACGCTGAAGCTGAATGTCGTATCGGGCGGCGAACGGCGGATCGGTGCGATCAAGCTGCTTGGCGACCGCGCGCCATTTGGCGCCAAACATGTCGGTGTCATCGCGCGTTTCAAGCCCGGTGAATTATATAATCAGGACATGATCGACGACTTGCGCCGCGCGCTGATCGCGACCGGCCTTGTCTCGACGGTCAAGCTCGAGCCGGTCGAAGCAGCAGCGCCGGGCATTGTCGATATTGCGACCACGATCGAACCGGCGCCGATGCGCACGATCGCGGGTGAAGCAGGCTATGGCACCGGCGAGGGATTCCGCGTCGAAGCAAGCTGGCAGCACCGCAATCTCATCCGTCCCGAAGGCGCCGTCACCTTTCGCGGGATTGCCGGCACGCGCGAACAATCGCTTGGCGCGCTGCTGCGCATGGGCAATTTCCGGCGGCGTGATCAGGTGCTTAACGCCGCGATCGTCGCCAGCCATGAAGTCCGCCCCGCCTATGACGCGACCAGTTTCGACATTGCGGCGAGCATCGAACGGCAAACCAACATCATCTGGCAAAAGAAATGGACTTA
>JANLWD010000104.1:0-2769 GCA_031364345.1 Sphingomonas sp. | reverse complement strand
CAGGATGATGAACGCACCCCGATCGTCCGCGCGCCGGATCAGGCGACCGAAAGCCTGCGCAAGGCGTGCGCGGATCAGGCGATCGTCATAAGCCGGACCACCGCCCGCCGCCCGCCGCGCTGCGTGAAGGACCGACGGTTTCGGCCACGGCACACCTTCCATCACGACCGTGCGCAGCGAATGGCCGGGCACATCGACGCCGTCGCGCAGAGCATCGGTACCGAGCAGGCTGGCGCGCGGATCGTCGCGGAATATATCGACAAGCGTGCCGGTATCGATCGGATCGACATGCTGGGCATAGAGCGGCAAGCCATCGCGCGCGAGACGATCGGCAATGCGCGCATGTACCGTTTTCAACCGGCGGATCGCAGTGAACAGCCCGAGCGTCCCGCCACCCGATGCCGCAATCAGCCGGGCATAGGCATTGGCAAGCGCGCCGGTGTCGCCGCGTTTGACGTCGGTAACGATCAGAACCTGCGCATTGCTGGCATAATCGAACGGGCTGGGCGCGCTGAAGTGCAGCGCGGGAGTCGAAAGATGGTTGGCACCGGTGCGTGCTTCGGCTGCGGCCCAGTCCTCGCCACCGCGCAAGGTCGCCGACGTGACGATGACGCCGTGCGCCGGCTTCAGCACGATTTCGGCAAAGGGCCTGGTCGGGTCGAGCCAGTGACGGCGCAGACCGACATCGTAATCGCGCGCCTCGATCCGGTCGACGGCCAGCCAGTCGACGAAATCGGGATCGGCGGGGCCACCGATGCGCGCAAGCAAGCTAAGCCAGGCCGCAACCGTATCGCGCCGCCAGCCAAGGCTCGCAATTGCGCCCTCGATCCGCGCGCGCGCCGGGCCGTCAAGCCAGTCGGGCCCGTCCTCAAGGACTGATTCGAGCCGTCGACCCAAAGCGACGAGCGGCCTGAGCAAGTTGTCGAGTGCGACTGCGGCCCCCTGCGCTGCCTCGACCAGCGCGCCGTCGAGTTCTGCGGCTTCGGTCTCAAGCCCATAACCGGCGTCCTCACCTTCGGCGCGCGCATAAACGGTGCCGCGGACTGCCGACAGCAATGCTTCGACCGGCCCGAACGGATCGCCGTCGGCAATCCGCTGCAACCAGCCGTCGTCGGGCAACGACAATGCGGCATGACCCGCAGCGGCGATCGCAGCTGACCCGTCGGCATCGTAACTGGCCACGTCTGCGAGCCGCGCTGCCAAGCCGCGTCGCCGCCCGCGCGCTGTGCCTTCGGGGCCGATGATCCAGCGGCGCAGCTCGATCGCTTCCTGCCCGGTCAGTGCGGCCGAAAACATGCTGTCGGCAGCATCGAACAGATGATGACCTTCGTCGAATATGATCCGTGTCGGACGATTCGTGACTTCGCGGCCGCGTGCGGCATTGATCATGACGAGCGCGTGATTGGCAATGACGAGGTCGGCATCGACGCTTGCCCGTGCCGCGCGTTCGATGAAGCATTTCCGGTAGTGCGGACAGCCCGCATAGACGCATTCGCCGCGGCGGTCGGTCAGCGCGGTCGAGCCTGCGCGGCGGAATAGTGTAGGGAGCCAGCCGGGCATGTCGCCGCCGACCATATCGCCATCACGGCTGAACGATGCCCAGCGCGCAACGAGGTGTGCGAGGATCGCGGCGCGACCCGAAAATCCACCCTGCAAAGCATCCTCGAGATTGAGCAGGCACAGGTAATTTTCGCGCCCCTTGCGGATCACGACTTTCGATTTGCGCTCGGCGGCATCGGGAAACAGGCGGCGGGTTTCACCGTCCAACTGGCGCTGCAGCGCTTTGGTATAGGTCGAAATCCACACGGTTCCGCCCGCTTTGTCCGCCCAGAGCGATGCGGGACTGAGATAGGCAAGCGTCTTGCCGATGCCCGTGCCCGCTTCAGCAAGCAGCATGTTGGGTTCGTCGCGGCGCGCGCGCGGTTCGAATGCTGCTGTTGCCGCTTCGGCATAAGCGCGTTGTCCCTCGCGTCGTTCCGCACCCGCGCCGGTCAGATCGTCGAGCCGTTCAAGTGCGCTTTCGGGCGGGACGCTGATCGTGCGCGGTGCGGGGCGTGGGGGTTTTTCCTCCCATTCGATCAGCTTGGCGAACAGCCAGCGCTCGTTCTCGCCGGGTCTGCTCAGCGCATCGCCGACGACACCGCCCCACGGCCAGCGCAACCGGGCAAGCGTCTGCGCCGATGTCCATGCGCCCTCGCGCTCGGCCCAGTCCGCGTTTCGCATCCGCGCAATCAGTGCGCTTGCCGCAAGCCGCAACACCGCCGCTGCGCCGCTTTCATCAGCGGGCGGCGCGATGTCGAGTGCTTGGGCAAGCCCCTTGACTGTCGGCACGACGAACCGCGCCGGATGGACGAACGCGAACAGCTCGAGCAGATCGAGGCCGTTGAAATCGGGATAGCCCAGCCGCTGCCCGACGAGCGGTGCATTAAGCAAAATGACCGGCGTTTCGGCCGCTTTCGAAATGGCTTCCCCGCGTCCGATCCCGCGCGTGCCCGCGTCATCAGCGATCCAGATGCCGCCGTGGCTTGCGTAAAGCGCGGGGTAGGGCAAAGGAGACGCCATTCATCCGAATTGACCGAAGCAGAACGAAAGAGCAACCTCGTGACCGATTTCCGCGCCGCCGCGCTCGATTCAAAGGCCTGGCCATTCGAAGAAGCGCGCAAGCTGCTCAAGCGCTATCCGGATGGCAGCCCCGACGATGCGCCGGTGATTTTCGAATGTGGATATGGGCCCTCGGGCCTGCCGCATATCGGCACCTTCAACGAAGTT
>JANLWD010000095.1:0-18004 GCA_031364345.1 Sphingomonas sp. | reverse complement strand
GTAGCCGATCCCGGTCAGCGCGCCGACGAATGCGGAAATGACGAGGAGTGGCAGACGCAGCGCCATCGACGTGCTGAGCGCGAACAATCGAAGTGAGAGCAGCATCGCCGCGCCGACCACTGCGGTCACGTGAAGCCCGCTGACCGAGAGCAGATGCGTCAAGCCACTCGCGCGCATTGCATCCTCATCAGCTTGCGAAATGCCGCCACGATCGCCTGTGGCGAATGCCGATGCGATGCCGCCTGCACTTCCCGAAAGCTGAGCGCGGATATGTGCCGAAAGCCGTTCACGAAATCCTGCTTGGACATCACGCTTCGGTCCTGAACGCACGACAGGCCCAATCGCCTTCCCCGTCGCGCCGAGCCCTTGAAACCAAGCGACTCGCGAAAAATCAAAGCTGCCCGGGACGATGGCATTTCCCGGCCCGACCAGACGGGCACGCAGTGTCACGACATCGCCCGATACCAGATCGGTTGACGTCACGACGTCATCGATCGTCACACGCACTTTGCGAGGCAGTGCCGGCGCATCGAGCGGTGCGAGCGTCAAACGGATGCGATCCTTCGCCGTCTGAATATCGATGCGTTCGATCCGCGCAGTGAACCTTGCCACCGTGGGCCGCGTCAGCACCGGCGCCGCGACCCAGACTGCGCGCGCCCAGATCGCAGCGCAGCCCATCAAAGCAGCAATGGCCCCAATCAAAATGATCCGCCTCAACCGACTGCCAGCAGGCGCAAACCACGACCCGAACGCAATCGCGGCCATCGCGAGCATCCACGCCTGCCACTGTGGCGGGCCATCGAGCATGAACCAGGCCGCAATGCCGATCCCGATCATCACTGGCAACCAAAGCGCAAGTTGGTCGCGTTCAGTGTCGAGGAATAGTTCGATGCGAGCGAAAATGCGCGGCGGATGCTCCGTTTGAAGCGTCAGTGCGTGCGTGCTAGTGGCGCTTGCGCGTATCGTGCCCATCCCGGCGCACATCGTTGGAGAAACGCGGCGTGAGTGCAAGTCAAGAAATCGTCACGCGATTTGCACCTTCACCGACCGGCTATTTGCATATCGGCGGCGCGCGCACGGCGTTGTTCAACTGGCTCTATGCCCGGCATTTCGGCGGCAAGTTTCTGCTGCGAATTGAGGATACCGATCGCGCCCGATCGACGCAGGGCGCGATCGACGCGATCCTCGATGGCATGCGCTGGCTCGGGCTCGACTGGGACGAACCCGAAGTTTTTCAGTCGGCACGAATTGACCGGCATGCAGTCGTTGCGAACCAGTTACTGAGCGCAGGGCACGCCTATCGCTGCTATGCGACACCCGATGAACTTGAAACGATGCGTGCCGAGCAGCGGGCACTTAAGCAGCCGCTTCGTTACGACGGCCGCTGGCGCGACCGCAGCGATCAGCCCAACCTGCCGTTCGTGATCAGATTTCGCGCCCCGCGCGGGGGAACCACAACGATTGCCGACCGTGTGCAGGGCGACGTGACCGTGGCGAACGATGAGCTGGACGATATGGTTCTGCTGCGCAGCGATGGAACACCGACGTACATGTTGAGCGTTGTGGTCGACGATTACGACATGGGCGTCACCCATGTCATTCGCGGAGATGACCATTTGAATAACGCATTCAGACAGTTGGCTATGATACGTGCGCTTGGCTGGCAAGAGCCGGTTTATGCGCATCTGCCGCTAATCCATGGCCCCGACGGTGCAAAAATGTCGAAGCGCCATGGCGCGGTCGGCGTCGAGGCTTATCGCGACGAGATGGGCGTTCTTCCCGAAGCACTCTCAAATTATCTCTTGCGCCTCGGGTGGGGGCATGGCGACGATGAAATCATAAGTCGCGACCAAGCGATCAAATGGTTCGACATCGACGCGGTCGGTCGATCACCATCACGTTTCGATTTCAAGAAGCTTGAGAATATCAACGGTCATTATCTACGCGACGCGGATGATGCGCGTTTGGCCACATTGATCGCGCCAAAAATCGTTGGCGCCGATATCGATTTGCTCGTCATGGCCATGCCACAGTTGAAGATAAGAGCGAAATCAATCAATGAGCTGGCGACGAGTGCTGAGTTTCTTTTTGATGTCCGGCCACTCCACCTCGACGACGGCGCCAAAGCTCTGATCACAGCCGACAGCAAGGCCGTTCTGGCACAAGCTTTCGAAGCATTGACGGTGTTGCGTGACTGGGACGCAACATCGCTCGAAGAAACGATACGGCACGTGGCCGATGATGCGCGCGTCGGCCTTGGTAAAGTCGCGCAACCGTTGCGCGCCGCCTTGACCGGTCGAAGCACGTCACCGGGTATTTTCGACGTTTTGGTCCTTCTTGGACGTGAAGAATCGATCGGTCGGCTTGACGACAGCCTCGTCGGGCGCAACGGCAATCAGTAGCGAAATCTGGCTATAACGAAATCTGGGAGTCCGAAGAATGTCCGACGCAACCGCAAAGCTGACGCTTGACGGCCGGGAAAACGATTATGCCGTGCTGTCCGGCAGCACCGGGCCCGACGTCATCGACATTCGAAAACTATATGCCCAGACGAGCAAATTTACCTATGATCCCGGCTTCACGTCGACCGCTGCATGCGAATCGGCGATCACCTTTATCGATGGCGATGCAGGCGTCTTGCTCCACCGCGGCTATCCGATCGACCAACTCGCGGAACATTCGAGTTTCATGGAAGTCAGCTATCTTCTGCTCAACGGCGAATTGCCGGGGCGCGAGGAACTCGACAGTTTTTCGACGACGATCACCCGGCACACAATGCTGCACGAGCAGATGGCGACATTTTATCGCGGATTTCGTCGTGATGCCCATCCGATGGCGATCATGTGTGGTGCCGTCGGTGCGCTCAGCGCCTTCTATCACGATTCGACTGATATAACCGATCCGAAACAGCGGATGATTGCGTCACATCGCCTGATCGCGAAAATGCCGACAATTGCAGCGATGGCTTTTCAATATAGTGTCGGGAGGCCGTTTCTCTATCCACAGAACAACCTCTCCTATACTGGTAATTTCCTGAGAATGACTTTTGGAAACCCGGCCGAACCCTATGAAATCAATCCGATCGTCGAAAAAGCGATGGACAAGATTTTTATCCTTCATGCTGATCATGAACAAAACGCGTCGACCTCGACCGTTCGCCTTGCAGGTTCATCGGGTGCAAATCCATTTGCTTGCATCGCGGCTGGCATTGCCTGCCTGTGGGGTCCGGCGCACGGCGGCGCCAACGAAGCTGCGCTTAACATGCTGCGCGAAATTGGCAGCGTGGACCGCATTCCCGAATATATCGCGCGTGCCAAAAACAAGGACGATCCGTTCCGCCTGATGGGCTTTGGGCACCGTGTGTATAAAAATTTCGATCCCCGCGCCAAAGTCATGAAAGCAACGGCCGACGCCGTCTTGAAAGAATTAGGAGTGTCCGACCCGATTTTCGACGTCGCACGCGAACTTGAACAGATTGCGCTCAATGATCCCTATTTCATCGAAAAGCGGCTGTATCCCAACGTCGATTTCTATTCCGGGGTGATTTTGTCGGCGATCGGATTTCCGACAACGATGTTCACCGTGTTGTTCGCGCTTGCACGAACGGTCGGCTGGGTGGCGCAGTGGAATGAAATGATTTCCGATCCCGAGCAGAAAATCGGGCGCCCCCGCCAGCTTTACACGGGTCCGACGCAGCGTGACTATGTGCCGGTCGACAGGCGTTAGCCGGTAGGGAGCGTCAGCACGAAGCGGGCACCCTGCCCCGGCGCACTGTCAACAACAATGTCCCCGCCCATGGCGCGTGCCAGCCGTCGGGAGATATAAAGGCCCAATCCGCTTCCGCCGGGCTCGGCTTTGTCAACGCGTTCGAATTTTTCGAAAATGCGGGCATGATCGCCTTCGGCAATTCCCTTGCCCTGATCGGCGACGATCAACACAGCCGTGTCGGCGTCGCGTTCGATGCGCAACCATATCATCGATCCATCGGGCGAATAACGTACGGCATTGCCGATCAGATTAACGACAATCTGGAGCACGCGTCGAAACTCACCGCGCGCCATCATCACGTCGTCGTCGGCCGGACGATCGATACGCACCTGACGGTCGCTCGCGCGCACCTGAAGCAGGCCTGCCGCACGACGCGCAATGTCGGCAAGATCGACTGCCTCGATTTCGAGGCGAAAATCCTGTCGCTCGATGGCATTGAGATCGCCAAGGTCATCAACCAAAGCAAGTAAATGCCGAGCGGCGTTGGCAATGTCGCCAGCATATTCGGCATAATCACGGCGCAGCGGCCCATCGGTTTGCGCACGGATCGAGTCTGCGTTGGCAACGATACGCCCAAGCGGCGCGCGTAACGCCTGGTCCAATCGCTCACCAAACGCCGGATCGTCAGCCACCGTTTCTGCTGGTCGCGATACTTCGGCGACGAATGGCGCAGTCGTCGCCCGCCCCTGAAAACCGGCGAATTGTCCATGATCGTCTCTGGTCGCAGTCGCCGTCAGTAAAAGCTCGTGATCGGGGATATCCCGGCGAACCGCGCGCTGCTCCGTAAGATCAGATGCGCCGGCAATGGCGGAAATGATCGGTAAATCACCGGCGTCGTCTTCGATAAGTCGAACAACACGCGTCAGGGGCTGTCCGATCAGTGATTCATCGCCAAACGATAAAGCCGTCAGCCGAAGCGCTTTGTCGGTCGACCACGTCCATTCGTTGGTGGCCACATTATCGGGAACGGCATCCTCCGCCGAGAACCCGAGCCAAGGCGCGCGTGGCGGCCGCATCGCCCATCCGCCAACAGACAGGACAGTCGCATCGCCATCGGGGCGCGCGCGGACCCAGACATCAAAATCATGCTCACCTTCAGCCAACACGACACTGCGCGAGACCAATATCCCCAGGGTCCTTGCGAGCCGAGCCATCGATGCGAGCGGCGGGATCGCGAGCGGATCGCCGATACCCGCACCTGCCCGCGACTGTAATTCAAGCAGACGCCGATCAGCCGCG
The DNA here is from genome assembly GCA_031364345.1 of Sphingomonas sp. Lineage (GTDB taxonomy): Bacteria > Pseudomonadota > Alphaproteobacteria > Sphingomonadales > Sphingomonadaceae > Sphingomonas_O. Next base: position 12,997 of record JANLWD010000095.1, on the reverse strand, counting down.
ATCAGCCGCCCGTCGACAGCGACGCGCGCAACGCTCGAGTCAGCCACGGTCATGGCCCCGATAAAAGGTGGAATGCACCATCGCTGCAACAATAAAGAAGCTCGGTTAAGAGCGTGCTAACCTTGGCGTCAGTTTGTGCACAGCCCACCCAAGGCTGACCGCGGCGTGAATAGCGCCAACGACCAGCGCCCAGACCGGCGCATTAAGTGCAAAACCGGCGAGACCGATCAGCGTGTGTCCGGTCGGGTCGCTGCGCCACAATTCCATCCGCAAATCTTGCCGTGCCAGCGGCGCCGCAAGAAGTGTCGCACCGATAATGACGATGGCCAGCACCGCGCATCCCCACTGGGCGGAACGCAGTGAAAGCGTGATCCCCATTGCGCCGATCACGACAACCGCAGCAGCAAAGCGCGCGGGAAAGCGATAGCGATCAAAACGTGCCGTGCCTGCGGTTGCTTGCGTTCCGACGCTTCCTGCCAGGTCGAGGATTTGCCCCAACAGCAACATTAGCAACGACGCCACAACCCATCCGGCGAGCGCCGTTGCGCCTGACAATCCGAAAAAGCCGAATGCCGCCAGAGTGATCCACTGCGCCTCGATATTGAGGTCGGCGGCAACGCGCATCGATAACCGTGCGATCGGCCCGACGATCCAGCGAGTGCCCCATCCCGCGCTTTCGGTCGCCGCATCGGCCACCAGACGGCGAGCCGACCGATGCGCAGCAACACCATTATCGATCGACAGAAGATCGCGGTCAGCTTCCGCAGACGTTAGCGTGACCCGTGCAGCACCTTCCTGCACCGCCTGGCGCATCAGCGTCGAGGCAAGGTCCCAATCGCCAACCATTGCGGCTGTTCGCCGCAGCAAACGGCCGTCGAGGCGCGCGTAGCCGGTCCACCGCGCCGTTGCGTCGATGCGCTCATATCGCTCGTTTGCGGGATCGTCGTGCACACAAAGTAAAACCGGTGCGTTGCTGTGTGCGATCGATTCAAGGCGTGCGCCGGTCACCACGATTTTCGGATTGATCAGAAGGATGGCCTCGTCCGGATGGATGAAGTCGGCGGCATCGGAAACCGATCGCGCCAGATCAACCGACAAACCATCGCGTCGAAGGCGGTCGATCGCAGCCAGAAGCGGATTGGTAACACGCTCGGCAAAGATCACGGCATGTCCCGCCCCTACCGCTCGTGCCCGGCGAAGTTGGGTTTCGATCGCATCGACACCAATCAGACGCGGCAACGGGCCATCGTCCACAATCATCAAGGCCGCCAATGGCAAAATCAGTCCCCTGCGACCCGAACCGCGCATCGCCCGCGTTACAGGAAGTCTGGACTAAAGCTCAAGCGCCGCAATCGTTCGTTCGATCCTGCGCAGCACCGACGGATCGATCCGGTTGGCATTCGCAGCTTCGCTGGCAACATCCATTAGCCGCAACGCACCGAAGCTTGCGGACAAACTGTGCAATCTTGCTGCGGCCGCTCGCCAGTCTGCGACATTATCCGCGTTCGACAGCGCGTCGACATGAGCCGATGCGCTGGAAAAAAATGCACCGCGTAATTCGGCAATCAGCGATGGTTCTTCGCCGACAGCAGCTGCCAATGCCGCTTCGAGCGCTCCGGGATCATATGCCATCGCCATGCTTTACCCGCAGTCCTTTAAGGAGTGATTGATGACCGCGACATGTGCCGTTTCGCAAATTGGAAACATTATGGTAAATGCTCGCGCTATGAACGGGGTAACGCAAATGGCGGGGCTTTGGCCCAGTCGCGATGGGGATGCGGTCGTGGATGACGTGCCGCCAACAGCAAATGTCGATTGGTCAGAGGAAACCGCGCCGGAAGACACCCCAGCGCGAGATTGGCGGGCCATCGGTATTTATCTTTTTTGCGGCATCGCCGCCCTTGGCTGGCTTGGATTTGTCGGCAGCATTTTTGTGCCGCGCTGGCTTGCGATCACGCCGGCACCCGACATCGTCATCACAGCCGTTGCAATCGCTTGCGCACCGCTTGCTCTGATCGCGCTGATTTTCAGTCTCGCGACCCGGAACAGCCGCAGTGTCGCCCGTCGGATGATTGAAGCATCAGAAATCATGCGCGCCGAACAGTCACGGCTCGAAGCGACGCTTGTTCATGTCGCGACACAATTATCGCGCGAAAAATCCGAACTCGCCGATACAAACGACAGGTTGCTGACGCTGGGCGAGGACGCGGTCCACCGCATGAAAACTGCCAGCGCATCGATGCGCGATGAAGTCGAAACGCTTAATCGATATGGCCAATCTTTGAAGTTTTCCGCCACATCGGCGCGCGCTGATCTGGCCGTGCTGCTTGCCGATCTTCCCAAAGCGCAGCTTGAGACCCGCCACATGGTCACAGCACTTCAGGAAGCTGGAGTGACGGCGCACGAACGCGCCGGGGCGCTGGATGCCCAACTGGCATCGCTGACTGCACGCGGGCGTGAGGCAGATGAGATTGCAGGGGGAGCCGCGCAGAAACTCGCAGCGCATCTGTCGCGTGTCGAAGGTGTCAGCACGACCGCTGGCGCTCGTCTCGAAGAAGCTGCCTTGCGCATGACCGATGCCATCGATGCTGCGCTGGAGCGTGCCGCAACCGCGAGCGACGCAGCGCGAGCAAACATGGATGCGCAGGGCGCGGCGATGGTGGCTCTTGTCGACCAGACGCACGCCGCACTGGCTTGCACAGGGGTCGATGCTTCCGAAGCCATTGCCAAGCGTGTCGATGATGTCAGTGAAAAACTCGAAGCGCTGGGTGCGCTGCTCGCATCACAAAGCGTGACGACGACAACGCTGCTCGACAATGTCCGCCAACATCTTGACGGGATCGACCTGCGCTTTGCAACGCTCGATGACACCGGTGTGGACCGCACCGAGCGGCTCACCAGCGCACTCGCCACGCTCGATCATCACGCCGCGGCGCTCTCGGGATCGTTGCAAAGCGGGACGACAACGGCTGATGTGCTTATCGGCCGCACCGAAACGCTTCTGACCGCACTCGATTCGTCGGTGCGTGAAATCGACGAGACACTGCCCGCCGCGCTCGATCGGCTCGCGATCAAGTCGGACACGACGCGCGCCAAAGTCGCCGAAACAGCGCCCGTCGTGGCGCAAATCGAACGCGACGCTTCTTCCGCACTCGACCGTCTGATCGACGCAGAAGCAATGATCGCAAAACAGCGCACGATGCTGGATTCGATGGCCGATCATACCGGCACGCGCCTTGCCGAAAACTGCGAGGCCGCGGCCCAGCTTGTCGCTTCGGTCGAAAATGCTGAAGCAACAACCCGGGCGCTCGCCGAGGGAGCTGGAATGCAACTCATCGAAGCGATGGTCCGCGTCCGTGAAACTGCGCAAATTGCTGCCGAACGAGCACGTGAAGCCATTGGTGCCGTCATCCCGGAAGCAATGACGCATTTTTCCGAAGGCACGCGTGCAGCGCTCACCAAAACAATTACTGATGAAGTGCAATCTCAGATGGCCGATCTTGCGCTGGTTGCCGAACGCGCCGTCGAAACAGCAAGCAAGGCGTCGGATAAATTGATGCGCCAGATGCTGACGATTTCGGAAACGAGCGCTGGCGTCGAGGCGCGTATTGCCGAGGCGCGCGACGATGTAGAGAGAGGAGACCGCGACAATTTCGCGCGCCGGGTCGCGTTACTGATCGAATCACTCAATTCTACCGCAATCGATGTGACCAAAATTTTGTCGAACGATGTCACCGACAGTGCGTGGGCGAGCTATCTCCGCGGCGATCGTGGCGTATTTACCCGACGCGCCGTGCGCCTGCTCGATACGGGTGAAGCAAAGGATATCGTCCGCAAATATGACGATGATCCCGATTTCCGCGAGCAGGTGAATCGGTATATCCACGATTTCGAAGCAATGCTGCGTAATATCCTCGCCACACGCGACGGGTCGGCACTCGGCGTCACATTGCTTTCGTCGGACATGGGCAAACTTTACGTCGCGCTGGCGCAAGCAATCGAGCGTCTTCGCAGTTAGTGCAGGATGTCGAGCATTTCGACCGTGATCCAGCCCTGCGTATAGTTGACGAAAAAAAAACCGAACATCACCGCCGAAACGATGGTCGTCCATGCGAGGACGCGGCGCGGGCGAAATGCCGCTGGTGCGCCCCGTTCCTGTCCTGCGACAGGCGTGGCACGAGCATCACGCACTGCGCGCGCCTCAAAGGGTAACACCAGAAATGCCGACATGACCCAGAATAACAGGTAGATCGCGACGACGGTTTTCCAGCTCATTCGCCGACAACCAAAACATCGATCACCGGCTTTTTACCCGTCCACTCGGTTGCACAGCGACGCACGGCCAGGCGAACAGCTTCGCGACGCCGCTCAGGGTTTTTTTCAAGCACTGCCGCATCCGCAGCGGCCTCGCGCGCGTCGGCGATAAACGCGTCGCGATCATCTTCGACGGGCACTCCCTGAATCCGGATCTCGGGTTGACCGAAAACCTGGCCAGCGCGATCAACGGCAATGGCGACCGAAATCACGCCATTGGTGGAAATCCGACGGCGCTCGGCAATCGTCGCGCCATCGGCAGGAAGGATTACGTCGCCATCCAGCACCAGCCGGCCTGTACGCTCGTGCCCGACGATCGCCGGTCCGTTGGGAGCCAGCCGCACGACATCGCCATTTGATTGGACCAAGGCGAGGGGCAATCCTTCACTGATGCCGAAACGCGCCTGTTCAGCCATATGTCGCCGTTCGCCGTGAACAGGGATCAGCATTTCGGGACGTATCCACTTATACATTTCGGCCAGCTCGGGACGTCCGGGATGGCCCGACACATGCACATGCGCCTGTTTCTCGGTAATCATGATGACATTACGGCGCGCCAGCTCGTTCTGAATACGCCCAATGGCGACTTCATTGCCGGGGATTTGTTTTGAGGAAAAAATGACGGTGTCATCGGCACCCATTTTGATCTGATGCTGATCGAACGCGATACGTGCGAGCGCCGCGCGGGTTTCGCCCTGACCACCCGTCGCGATGATCAGGCTCTTATGCGGGGGCAATGACATTGCGGTGTCGAAGTCTACAGTATCCGGAAAATCCTTCAGATAGCCGTTCGCGCGGGCCGCAGTGATGATCCGGTCGAGCGATCGCCCTGCAACCGTCAGCACGCGGTTATTCGCCTTTGCGACATGACCCAGCGTCGCAAGCCGCGCCGCATTCGATGCGAAACTCGTGACGACAACCCGGCCCCTCGCCGCAGCGACGCTTGCCATAAGGCCATCGCGGACGCTGCCTTCGGTGCCCGAAGCTTCAGGATTAAATGCATTGGTCGAATCACAGACCAGCGCAAGGATGCCGTTGTCGCCGATCGCTGTCATTTCGGCCGCAGTGGCATTGACGCCCATCACGGGATCATCATCGATTTTCCAGTCGCCTGTATGAAAAACGCGGCCATAGGGTGTGTCGATGAGGACTGCATCCATATCGGGAATCGAATGGGCGAGACGGACAAGCTGGAACCCGAACGGGCCCAGATCGACTTTCTGCCCGGGTTTCATGACATTAAGTTTCACCTGTTTGGCGATACCCTCTTCTTCCAGCTTACCGCGGATCAGAGTTGCGGTGAATGGGTTGGCATAAAGCGGAACGCCGAGATCGGCTGCAAGATAGGGGATCGCGCCGATATGATCCTCGTGCCCATGCGTCAGGACGATACCGACCAGGTCAGATTTTCTGGCCTCGATAAACTCAAGATCGGGCAGCACCAGTTCCACGCCAGGATAATCCGCACCGGCAAATGTCAGGCCGAGATCGACCATCAACCATTTGCCGTCACAGCCATATAGGTTGACGTTCATGCCAATTTCGTTCGATCCGCCAAGTGCGAGAAAAAGCAGTTCTTTACCGGGTGTCGTCATGATAACTTTCTGTCTGGTCTCGGGGTTAACGCGACGATCGCGCCCACAATAAGCTAAGCCCACGCAAAGTCAGGTCGGCGTCAACGGCATCGAACAAATGACTGTGCTGTTGAAACAGCGCAGCAAGCCCGCCCGTCGCGATCACCTTGGCGGGTCTTCCGATCTCGGCCTTCATACGGCGCAACAAGCCTTCGATCATCGCGACGTAGCCCCAGTAAATGCCGATAAGCATCTGGCTTTCGGTCGTTCGTCCGATCACGCTGTCGGTCGCGGGTGCCTCGATGGCGATGCGTGGGAGTTTTGCCGCCGCAGCCACAAGCGCGTCGAGTGAAAGGTTCAATCCCGGCGCAATGATCCCGCCCTTATACGCACCGTTGAAGTCGACATGATCGACTGTGGTGGCCGTCCCGAAACTGATGATGATCAGATCACCGCTGTGAAGCGCATGTGCAGCGATTGCATTGCAGGCCCGGTCGGATCCGACCGCATGCGGTTCATCGACGTTGAGTGCGATACCGTATTCAAGCGGTGCACGCCCCGCAACCACGGCTTCGACGTTGAAATATTTCGTTGCCAGCGACTGCAAATTATAAAGTGCGCGCGGCACCACGGTCGAAATTGCAACGTCGGTAACGTCCTCGCGCCGCAATCCTTCGAGTTCGATCAGCCGGATCAGCCAGACCGCATATTCGTCGGATGTTCGCCGCGCATCGGTTGCGATCCGCCAACGGGTCCGCGGGCTCCCGTCGTCGTTGACAAGTGCGAACTTGATATTGGTATTTCCGGCGTCGATGGCGAGCAGCAAGCTCAAATCCTTACTTCAGATCAAAAACACGTCGGCAGCGTGAATCTCACGGACCGTATCGTCCGCCAGGCGCATCTGTAGCGCGCAATCGTCCGATAATCCATTGAACACGCCACGAATATATTCGCCGTCGGCAAGTGTCGCTGCGATTGCTGTCCCGACGGGATGCGCGCGCGCCAGCCACGCGGTCCGGATACAATCCAGTCCGTCGCTCCGCCACCGTTTCAGCCATCCCGAAACACACACGCTTAACTCTTCGGCGAAGGCTATGGGCGCGGGTGGAGAAATGCCGAGTGCGGCGACACTTGTGACCGGGCGCTCAAGTCCCGATGGCATTTGGACAAGATTGACACCGACGCCCAACACGACTGCATCGCCGACGCGTTCGAGCAATATACCCGCCAGCTTTGCGCCATTTGCCATCAGGTCGTTCGGCCATTTCAATTCTATCGCGCTGGCCCCGGTCCACCGCGCGACGGCATCGTGCACCGCGACCGCCGTGACCATCGCCAGCGTTGCAGCGCTGGGATCGCCTGCGCATAATCGGATCAATCCGCTTGTGTACAGATTACCCTCGGGCGACTGCCATTGTCGGCCGATGCGGCCCCGTCCGGCCAACTGCCGGCCTGCGATCAGCCAGTCACCTTCGGCCGCTCCCGCTGCCGCTGCGACAAGCATGTCGGCATTGGTCGATCCGGTTTCGGCGACGTAACGGATTGTCAGAAAAGCGCACTCGCGGCCGAAGCTGCTTTAGCGCCCAAAACCGGGATCAGCGCATACCCCAACACAATAAAGATCGCGCACGCCGCGATCAGGCCGTTCTCGATCGCACTGCCGGCTCGGGCATAATGGGGCGCCGGTTCGTCGAAATAGATCGTCTTGATTATCTTCAGATAATAATAAGCACCGATCACCGACGCCGCGATGCCGATTGCAGCCAGCGGCAACAGCCCCGCTGCAACGGCAGCATCGAACACGACGAACTTGCCCCAAAATCCGAAAAGCGGTGGAATTCCGGCAAGCGAAAACATGAAAATCGCAAATGCTGCGGCCAAGCCTTTTCGGCTCTGCGACAAGCCCGAAAGGCTGGCAATGGTTTCAACAGGCTGCCCCTCGGCATCACGCATCTGCATAACACATAAAAAACAACCGATCGTCATCACGACATAGATCGTCAGATAGGTCAGAACGGCCGCCACACCCGCACGCGTCCCGGCGGCAAGCCCGATCAAGGCGAAACCGACATTGTTGATCGAGGAATAGGCAAGCAGGCGCTTGATATTGGACTGGCCGATGGCACCCGCCGCGCCAAGGACGATCGACGCAAGCGCGGCAAAGACAACAATCTGACGCCATTCGAGGGCAGCTGAACCCATCGCCTCGACGGCAATCCGGGTCAGCATTGCCATGGCCGCCACTTTTTGCGCCGAGGCAAACAATGTCGTGACTGGTGTCGGGGCCCCTTCGTACACGTCGGGTGTCCACATATGAAACGGCACAGCGGAAATCTTGAAAGCAAGGCCAGCAAAAACGAACACAAGGCCGAACAGCTGACCCGTCGTCATTCCGGCGTCGAATGCGCGCGCAATCCCGTCATATGTCGTGGTGCCAGTGAACCCGTAAACGAGACTCATCCCGTAAAGCAGAATGCCCGACGCCAGCGCGCCGAGGACAAAATATTTCAATCCCGCCTCGGCCGAGCGGGCATCGCGGCGCATGAAGCTCGCAAGGACATAGCTCGCGAGGCTTTGCAGTTCGATGCCAATGTAAAGCGTGATCAAGTCGGCCGCCGACACCATCATCCCCGCACCCACGGTCGCGAATATGATCAGGATCGGATATTCCGCGCGGAGCCGGTCACCTGCGGCAAAGAAGCGCGGCGCGATGATGATCGACACCGCAGTTGCCGCGTAAATCAGAACCTTGACGAAGGCGGCAAAGGCGTCGCCGCGGTAAAGTCCGTCGAATGCAACGCCGTGAGGCGCCGTCAAAACAATTGTGCTCGCAACCCCGATCAGGCCGATGGAGGCCCAGCTGATTGCCGGCGTCGCATCGTCGCCGCGCCATGCCGCCACCAGCATAAGGATGATTGCGCCGATGCTCAGTACCAATTCAGGTAATGTCAGAAAAACCGAGGCGGTCATTCAGCGGTCCCGACGAGTGCGCGCACTGGAACTTTCGCTTTCGCCGTCGCAAGCCGTGCGTCACCACCAGGATCCGCCCGTTCGATCCGTGCAAGAATCGCACCGACATCGCGCCGCATCGGCTTCAAGAAGCTTTCGGGGTAGATTCCCATCCAGAAGATTACCGCAACGATCGGTACGAACATTGCTATCTCGCGCTTGTTGAGGTCAGGCATTGCGCGCGTATCGTCGCCGGCCGCGCTGCCGTAAATCATCCGCGCGTAAAGATAGAGCATATAGGCCGCACCGAGGATGATACCGATGGTTGCAACGAATGCGACCCAGCTCGACGCCTGATAAGCGCCCACCAGCGAGAGAAATTCACCGACGAAGCCACTCGTTCCCGGCAATCCCACCGATGCCATCGTGAAAATCATGAAGAACAGTGCATAGCCCGGCATCGTCTCGGCAAGTCCGCCGTAGCGGCCAATCTCGCGTGTGTGCAAGCGGTCGTAAACCACGCCGACGCACAGAAACAACGCGCCCGACACAAGACCATGGCTGAGCATCACAAGCATTGCGCCTTCGATCCCTTGCCGGTTGAACGCCAGCAAACCGATCGTCACGAACGCCATGTGCGCGACGCTTGAATAGGCAATCAGCTTTTTCATGTCGGACTGAACCAGCGCAACCAGGCTCGCGTAGACGACGGCAATCATCGAGAGACCCATGACAAGCCAGAACCAGTGCGCGGTTCCTTCGGGAAACATCGGGAGCAGAAACCGGATAAAACCGTAGCCACCCATTTTGAGCAATACACCCGCCAGAATGACCGATCCCGCAGTCGGTGCCTGCACATGGGCATCGGGTAGCCAGGTATGCACCGGCCACATCGGCATTTTGACCGCAAAAGACGCAAAAAAAGCAAGCCACAGCCAGGTCTGCGCATCAGCACTGAAGTCATATTGCATCAGCGTCGGTATGTCGGTCGTGCCTGCCTGCTGTGTCATCCACAGCATCGCAATCAGCATCAACACCGAGCCGAGCAGCGTGTAGAGAAAGAATTTGTAACTCGCATAAATCCGGTTCGCTCCACCCCAGACGCCGATGATAAGATACATCGGGATCAACCCAGCTTCGAAAAAGATATAAAAAAGAAACAGGTCCTGAGCGGCAAACACGCCGATCATCAACGCTTCCATCAACAGGAATGCAGCCATGTATTCAGGCACGCGTTTGGTGATCGCTTCCCACGATGCGACGATGCAAATCGGCATCAGAAAAACACTGAGCATGATCAGCATCAGCGCAATGCCATCGATCCCCAGCGACCAGCTGAAACGGCCGAACATGTCGATCCGTTCGACAAATTGCCATTGTGCACCACCTGGATCGAACCGGACCCACAGGGTGATCCCGATGAGAAAATTGACGACAGTCGCGACGAGCGCAACCCAGCGCGCCGACGATGCCGAAACATAGAGACACAGCAGACCGGCGAGTAACGGAATGGCAATCATCGCCGTCAGATCGGGAAACATGTCATTCATGATGCCGATATCGCTCACCGGGTCATCACCCATGTTGCCGCAGCGCTGAGCCCGATCAGCATGACCAGTGCGTAGGTATATAGATAACCCGACTGCAATTTTGCGGCCAGCGTGCTGCCCTGCGCAACAATCGAAGCAGCACCGTTAGGACCGAAACGGTCGATCACGCCTTCATCGACGCCACGCCAGAAAAGGCGACCGAACGCAAATGCCGGTTTGACGAAAATCTTGTCGTAAAGCTCGTCCCAATACCATTTGTTGAGCAGGAATTCGTAAACCGGACGAAAGGTTGCAACGAAGCGCGCCGGAATTTGCGTGTTCCGGACGTACGCAAGGTAGGCAATCCCGAGACCCGCGACCATCACGATCGTAGCCGACATTTTCACCAGAAGCGGCACTTCGTGCATCTCGTGCATCAGACGAGCATCGAAAGCGATGCTGCGCTGCCAAAATTCGCCGCCAATTTCGGCATCGATAAAATGGTGGTGAAAGGCAAATCCCGCAAACACGGCACCGATGCTCAACAAGCCAAGCGGAACCAGCATCGACATCGGGCTTTCGTGCGGCCGATATCCCGCGGTGCCGTCGGTGGTTTCGGCGGGATGACCGTGCGTGATGTGATGCGACTGATCCCACCGCGGCTTGCCCCAGAAAGTCAGGAACATCAGCCGCCAAGAATAAAAACTCGTGAGCAGTGCCGAGAACACCGCAACCGCGAACGCAATATTGCCATGGTCTCCGCCGCGCGCATACGCCGCTTCGATCATCGCATCTTTCGAATAGAAACCAGCAAAACCGAACACATCGATAATGCCGACGCCCGTGATCGCCAGCGTCCCGAACAACATTGCGTAAAACGTCAGCGGGATATGCGTCCGAAGGCCGCCATAATAGCGCATGTCCTGTTCATGGTGCATCGCGTGGATCACGCTGCCCGCACCGAGAAACAGCAGTGCCTTGAAAAAGGCATGGGTGAAAAGATGAAACATCGCGCCGCCGAACGCACCGACGCCCGCCGCCATGAACATGTAACCGAGCTGTGAACAGGTCGAATATGCAATCACGCGCTTGATGTCGGTCTGTGTCAGCGCCACGGTCGCCGCAAAAAACGCGGTTGCCGCGCCCACATAGGTGACGACCTGCATTGCCGTTTCGCTCGTTACGAACATTGGCGACAGGCGACAGACCATGAAAACGCCCGCAGTCACCATCGTCGCAGCATGAATAAGGGCAGAAACCGGCGTCGGTCCTTCCATTGCATCGGGCAGCCATGTGTGCAGGCCCAGTTGCGCCGATTTGCCCATCGCGCCGACGAACAGCAGCAGACAGAGCAGAGTCATGACATCAACACGCATGCCGAGGAAACCGATTGTTGTTCCGGCCATGGCCGGCGCCGCATCGAGGATCGCCGGGATCGACACCGTGCCAAAGACCAAAAACGTGCCGAAAATTCCGAGCGAATAACCGAAGTCCCCGACACGGTTAACGACAAATGCCTTGATCGCGGCGGCATTCGCGCTCGGTTTCTTGTACCAAAAGCCAATCAGGAGATAAGACGCAAGCCCCACCCCTTCCCAACCGAAAAACATCTGGACGAGATTGTCGGCCGTCACGAGCATCAGCATCGCAAACGTGAACAGCGAGAGATAGGCAAAGAAGCGCGGCTGGCTTGGGTCTTCGGCCATATAGCCCCAGCTGTACAGGTGCACGAGCGACGACACCGACGTCACGACGACAAGCATCACAGCCGTCAACGTGTCGACACGCAAGCTCCAGTCGACAATCATATCGCCGGAGCGGATCCAGTCGAGCACCGGCACCACCTGTGCTTCGCTCGTGCCGCTAAGGAAACCGATAAAGATCGGCCACGCCAACGCGCAGCTGCCGAACAGCGCGGCGGTCGTAATCACTTTTGCCGCGGTGTTCCCGATGATCCGTCCACCGAGCCCCGCAATGAGCGCGGCGAGCAGCGGCAGGAAAACAAGCGCTAAAATGCCGTGGGTGATCATCCCCGCATCCTGTTCACATCATCAACCGATATCGTTGCACGGCCGCGGAAATAGATGACAAGGATCGCAAGCCCGATCGCCGCTTCGCCCGCTGCGACTGTTAGCACGAACATCGCGAATACCTGTCCGACGAGATCGCCCAGAAAAGCGCTGAACGCGACCAGATTTATATTCACGCTCAGCAAGATGAGCTCGATCGACATCAGGATGATGATCAAGTTCTTGCGATTGATGAAGATGCCCAGCACGCCAAGCACAAACAGGATCGCACTAACCGCGATATAGTGGTGGAGGCCGATCACAACTCTACTCCCGCCCCGACCGGCTGATCTTTGACGATGCGCACGGCATCCTGAGGGCGACGGCGGACCTGACGATCAATATTTTGTGCTTTGTTCCCGCTGCGCTCGCGGTGCGTCAAGACGATTGCGCCGATCATTGCGACCAGAAGTACAAGCCCTGATGCCTCGAACGCGTAAAGATAACGCGTATAAAGCAGAAGGCCGATCGCTTCGGTATTCGGGACGGCATTCGCGATAGGCGCGGCGCGCTCTGCCAGCACGACTGGCCCGGCCGTCCATGCAAATGTCGCGATCAGCGT
>JANLWD010000208.1:0-2042 GCA_031364345.1 Sphingomonas sp. | reverse complement strand
GAGTTCGTCGTAGAAGACGGTCACGTCGCCGGTTTCGAGTTTGTAGAACCGCATCGCTTCACCGACGCTGCGGCCGCTGTCGTTCATGAACGTCGCGGGTTTGAGCAGCAGAATTTTCGCTGTCCCGATGCGTCCCTCGGCGATCAGCCCCTGGAAATTCGATTTCCAGGGGCTGAACCGGTATTCGGACGCAAACACATCGACCGCCATGAAGCCGACATTGTGCCGGTGCATGGCATAGTCCGTGCCGGGATTGCCGAGGCCAACCCAGAGTTGCATGCGCCTTTAGGAAGCCGCTTCTTCGCCTTCGGCAGGTGCATCGTCGCTATCGCCTTCGCTCGATTTGAGCGCCGACGGGGCAACGATGGTGGCGATGGTATAGTCGCGGTCAGTGATCGCCGACGTCACGCCTTTGGGAAGGGTTACCGCTGAAATATGAATCGAATCGCCGACTTCGAAGCCGGTGAGATCGACTGCGATTTCGTCGGGAATTTCGGCTGCGTCGCACACCAGTTCGAGTTCGTGACGAACGACATTGAGGACGCCGCCACGCTTGATGCCGGGGGCTGCGAGTTCGTTGATGAAATGCACCGGCACGTTAACGGTGACCTTGGCGTGTTCGGAAATGCGAAGGAAATCGACGTGCAGCGGGCGGTCGGTCACGGGGTGGAACGACACATCCTTGGGCAGGGTGCGCACATCCTTGCCGCCGACGCCGACCATCACGACCGAGTTCATGAAGTGCCCGGTGTGCAGCGCTTTCATCAACGCCTTTTCTTCGAGATGAACCGTCGTGGGTTCTTCGTTGTTGCCATAGATAACGGCGGGAACGCGGCCTTCACGACGCAGAGCGCGGGAGGCTCCCTTGCCTGCCCGCTCGCGCGCTTCGGCCGACAATGTCAGCTGATCGCTCATATTCAGTCTCCAAATTGCCCGCCACGCCTCCAGGGATGACCATGGTCCGGGGAGCCGCGCGCATAGCCATTCAAGCGACGAAAGGCAAATCCAGAGCGTCGGCGACAGCCCGATGCCGGATATGGCCACCCGAGACGTTCAATCCCGCGGCAAGATGCGGATCGGCTTTCATCGCGCCCTCGGCACCCAAATTTGCAAGGCGCATCGCAAAGGGCAGTGTTGCATTGTTCAGCGCAAATGCCGACGTCCGCGCGACAGCACCGGGCATGTTGGCGACACAGTAATGGATGATGCCGTCAATGACGAATATCGGGTCGTCATGCGTGGTTGCGTGCGACGTTTCGAAGCACCCTCCCTGGTCAATGGCGATATCGACGAGCACCGAGCCGCGCTTCATGGTCTTGAGCATGTCACGCGTGACGAGTTTCGGCGCCGCTGCCCCTGGCACGAGAACAGCGCCGATCACCAGATGCGCCTTGGCAACGGCGGCAGCGATCGCGGCTTTGGACGCATAAGCTGTCTTGATCTGCGACGAGAAAAACATGTCGAGTTCGGCGAGACGGTCCATATTGATGTCGTAGATCGTAACATCCGCGCGCATTCCGACCGCCATTTGCGCGGCATTGACGCCCGATACGCCGCCACCGAGAATAGCGACACGCGCTGGCGCGACACCGGGCACACCACCGAGCAGAACGCCGCGTCCACCTTGTTCCTTTTCGAGATAATGCGCGCCAACCTGAACCGACATGCGCCCCGCAACTTCGGACATTGGTTTCAGCAAAGGCAATTGCCCCGAAGGCGACGTCACTGTTTCATACGCGATGCAGGTTGCGCCCGATTTCATCAGCCCCTCGGCCTGCGCTTTGTCGGCAGCAAGGTGGAGATAAGTGAAGAGCGTGTGATGCGGACGAAGCATCGCGATTTCGCCGGGCTGCGGTTCTTTGACTTTTACTATCATGTCTGCGGCAGCGAAAACTTCGGACGCGTTGGGCAGGATGCGAGCGCCGGCGTCCATATAATCGCGATCGCTGAAATCGATGCCGTTGCCGGCAAGCGCTTCGACAAGGACTTCATGACCGTGCGCAGTCAATTCGGCAACAGAAGCCGGCGTCAGACCGACGCGA
>JANLWD010000196.1:0-10941 GCA_031364345.1 Sphingomonas sp. | reverse complement strand
GACGCCGCGGCCTTCGCGGATTTCGGCGGCCATGCTGCGTGACACGACGTCACGGCTGGCAAGATCCTTGGCCGACGGCGCATAGCGTTCCATGAAGCGCTCGCCTTCGGAATTGGTCAGGTAGCCGCCTTCGCCGCGCGCGCCTTCGGTGATGAGGACGCCGGCACCATAAATGCCGGTCGGGTGGAACTGGACGAATTCCATATCCTGCATCGGCAGCCCGGCGCGCAGGACCATGCCGCCGCCGTCGCCCGTGCAGGTGTGCGCTGATGTTGCCGAGAACCAGCATTTGCCATAGCCGCCGGTGGCAAGCACGACCGAATGCGAACGGAAACGGTGGATGCTGCCATCTTCCATGCACATCGCGATGACGCCGCGGCAGACTTTGCCATCGGGGCCATCTTCCATGATCAGGTCGAGCGCGAAATATTCGATGTAGAAATCGGCGTCATATTTCAGCGACTGCTGATAAAGCGCGTGAAGCATGGCATGGCCGGTCCGGTCCGCCGCCGCGCACGTCCGCTGTGCCGGTGGGCCTGAACCCATATTCTGCATCATGCCGCCAAAGGGGCGCTGATAAATTTTGCCTTCGTCGGTCCGGCTGAACGGCACGCCGGCATGTTCGAGTTCGTAAACCGCCTGCGGGGCCTCGCGAACCAGATATTCGATCGCATCCTGATCGCCGAGCCAGTCGCTGCCCTTGACCGTGTCGTACATGTGCCAGGTCCAGTGATCCGGCCCCATGTTTCCGAGCGATGCCGCAATGCCGCCTTGTGCGGCGACCGTGTGCGAGCGGGTCGGGAACACTTTGGTGATGCATGCTGTTTTCAGGCCGGCTTCGGCGGCGCCCATGACCGCGCGCAGGCCCGAACCACCGGCACCGACAACGACGGCGTCATAGCTATGATCGATAATCTTGTACGATTCAGTCACGCGGGAGCCCCTGTGAGTGCCACTTTCAGGATAGAAAAGAGCGCAAGGCCACCGGCCCCGAACGTCCATATATGCAATGCGGCAAGCGCAACAATACGGCTCGAATCATGTATATAGTCCTCGATGACGACCTGAAGCCCCATTTTCATGTGCCAGAATGTGTTGATGACGATCAGCGCCATCGGCACGGCAGCAAGCGGCGATCGCAGCCAGCTGCTGACAGTCTCGAAGCTGATGTCGGGCAGGATCAGCAGCGATACGATCAGCCAGAGCACCAGAAACAGATTGCCGAATGCCGTCACGCGCTGGCGCCACCAGTGATGGGCGCCTTCCTTTGCCGAGCCGAGGCCGCGTACCCGGCCGAGTTCCGATCCGCCGCGCATCACAGACCCTTTGCGAAAATAAAAATCCACGTCAGTGCGGTCAGCGCGACTGCACCTGCGATCACGACCATTGCGCCCATCCGGTTACCTTTAAGTGCATAGCCCGCACCGGTATCGAGGACGAAATGGCGAATGCCGTTGCCGCCATGCAGAAATACCGCAAATGTCAGGCCGATCGGCACGATGAACGCCGGTGGCCATGTCGCCCAGTCGAGGAAGAATTTATACGCTTCCTTGCCGCTGGCGAGTGCGACCAGCCACCAGACGAAACCCAAAATGCCGACGGTTGCCAGTCCGCCCGCCATCACGCGTTGCAGGATGGAGACAAGCATGTGCGGCCCCCATTTATAAACGGTCAAGTGCGGCGAAGTCGGGCGGCTTTGCGGCCGCGATCGCGTGGGCGTCATGCTGATTTCCCTGGTAAGCTTTGCCGTTCTTAGCCGTGCTTTGCCGCGATGCAATAAAAACGGCAACAATCGTCACGGCAAAATGGCTAACGGAGTGTTTACCAATGACGCCGTATCTGGTCGCAACTCGAAACCGATCCGACAGAAAGTTGCAGTCGATGACCACCTCGCCAAGCGATGCCGTCCGCGCCTTTGAAAATGGCCAGCACAGCGACAAGTTGCGCATTCTCGTTGCCGACCGCATCCGCTATTTCGATCATGATGGCGAACTGACGTCGGATTGTGCCGCTGTCCTGAAGGCGATCGATGGCCGCGAAACTGAAATTACCGGTGCATTTTGGAAGCATTACAATGCGTGTGGCGGCGTCGCTCAAACGCTCGAGGCGCGCGATCTCGATGCGGTCATGAAGGGTGGTAACGAATATACGCTCGCAAAATATCGGGCGCCGACCGAGCAGGGATGGGCCGATATGGCGCGCGACCATGCGCGCTTGTCATATATGGCGGGTGATCCGATTTCGCTGGTGCTCGCATCGTTCGAAGCCGGGCACCAGGCGACCATCCGCATCGTGCGCGATTTTTACGGCGACGACCGGGATGGCATGAAACATGCCGGGCGTGCGGTATTTCGCCTCGCCATCCTCGAAGCTGAAATCATGTCGTCAACAATCAATGCCCTGAAGGCACTTGAAGTGCAGGCCGAACGCAGCGAACGCGCCGACCTGTTTCGCGAACGGATCGGTGTCGAAGTGGCCAGTGCGTCCGATCTCGGCACGCAATTGCGCACGCAGGCGGGCGACGCATCGCACGCCACGCGCGGCATGCTCGGCAAGGCATCCGAAGTCGCAGCAGCCGCCGAACAGTCGGCGACCGCAATGCGCGATGCTGCGCACACCGCTGCGGGCCTGATCCGAGCGATCGAGGATGCACGCACCGAAGTCGAACTTGCCGCCGAAGTCGCCACGCGCGCCGCAACACAGGCGGGCGATGCCGTGCGAGTGAGCCAGGCGCTTTCCGAAACGGCGAAATCAATCGAATCGATCCTTGGCCTGATCCGCGATGTGGCGGGGCAGACCAATTTGCTTGCGCTGAATGCCACGATCGAAGCGGCGCGGGCTGGCGAAGCCGGGCGCGGCTTTGCTGTCGTCGCGCAGGAAGTCAAAAGCCTCGCCAACCAGACAGCGCGCGCGACCGACGATATCGCGGCCAAAATCGCCGCAATTCAGGCCGCGACCCGATCGACGGTCGAAACCAACGGATCGATTCGCGATACTGTCGCCGAAGTGCAGGCATCGGCGCACCGCATTCGCGAAGCAATGGAAATTCAGGCGCAGACCGTGACGATGATCACGGCCGCAGTCGATGAAACGGCACTTGCCGCCGATACCATGTCGACGACGATCGCTTCGATCCGGGCCGACACCGAAGAAGTCGCCACCGAAATCGACAGCCTCGAAAGTGGGTTCGAAAGCGTCAACCGCAAGCTCGCGCGCTTGCAGGACGCCGCGGGCGATTATGTGAAGCTGGTGGCGTAACCACGCGCGGCGCGTTAGGCGTGCCGCATGACGAACATCATCCTGACCGGGGGCACGCGCGGCATCGGCAAAGCCATTGCCGAGCGGCTCGACCGCGAAAACGTGCATGTCTGGGCGATCGGCAGCGACCGGTTCGATCTGGCCGATGCCACGGCGCCCAAACGCCTGTGGGATCAGGCGATCGACATGTTCGATGGCCGCATCGACGTCCTGATCAACAATGCCGGCGTCTTCGAAGCCGCACCGATTGACCTGGACGACGACGAATGGGCGGCATCATGGGCGCGGACGATGCAGATCAACCTGACGGCAAGTGCCGAACTTTGTCGATATGCGGTCAAACATTTTCTGGCGCGCGACGGCGGGGCCCCAAATATTCTGAGGATCGTCAATATCGCCAGCCGTGCGGCGCACCGCGGCGATTCGCCCGCGCACTGGCATTATGCTGCATCGAAAGCGGGCATGGTCGCAATGACCAAGACGATCGCCCGCGCTTATGCAGCGCAAGGGATTTATGCGTTTGCCATTTGTCCGGGATTTACGATGACGGGAATGGCCGACGATTATCTGGCCAGTCGTGGCGGCGACAAACTGCTTGCCGACATCCCGCTGGGCAAAGTGGCCGAGCCGCATGAAGTCGCCGAGATCGCCGCGTTTGCAGCACTCAATGCGCCGCCGTCGATGACCGGCGCTGTGTTCGACATCAACGGGGCGAGTTATGTCCGCTAAAGCGATGCTGCTCGGCTTGCTTGTGCTGACGGCCTGCGCACCGATCGAACAAAATGCCGCGTCGAGCGATCCCCGCGTGCAGGGCGAAGCGCTCGTCACGGCCTGCACGGGCCGCGACGGGTGGAGCGATGCGGCGCCACCGGTGCGCATTTACGGTAACACTTATTATGTCGGCACCTGCGGAATTTCGGTGCTGCTGGTCACATCGGCGAAGGGCCATGTCCTGATCGATGGGGCAACCGACGAAGCAGTGCCTTCGATCCTCGCGAACATCCGGGCACTTGGTTTCAATCCGCGCGACATAAAGTTCATCGTGGGGAGCCATGAACATGTCGACCATATGGGCGGTTTTGCTGCATTGAAAGCGGGGACAGGCGCGAAACTGCTGGTCAGCGCGATCGCGCGCAATGCGGTCGAAAGCGGGAAAACCGACGCCGACGATCCGCAGTTTGGAACCATCCCCGATATGCGGCCGGTGCCGGTCGATGGTATCCTTGCCTATGATCCCGAACCCGGCATGATCATCACCGGCAAACCGACGCGCGTGATGTCGCTTTCCCCGGTCATGACGCCGGGCCATACCAGTGGCGGGACAAGCTGGACATGGCGGAGCTGCGAGCGATCAAACTGCGTCAGCTTTGCCTATGTCGACAGTCTGACGGCGGTGTCCGCCGACGGGTACCGGTTCGCCGACCATTCCGAACGCGTCGCGCCGTTTCGCGCCACGTTCGACCGGGTCGCCGCGCTCGAATGCGATGTGCTGATCACGCCACATCCCGCCGTCAGCAACTTGTTTGCCCGGCTGAGCGGCAAGGAACCGCTCATCGACCGCAACGCCTGTGCAAGGCTTGCGACGGCGATGCGTGCGCGGCTAAACGACCGGCTGGCGAAAGAGCGCAAACAGTGAGCGATAGCTGGATCCTGACGCTTCCTTGCACGCGCGCCGAGGGGGAAGCGCTTGGCAGCGATCCGCCTGCGCTTGCCGACCTCGATCCCGCGCCTGTGATCGTGACGTCAGAACCCGATCCGCATGCGCCCGATTGCTGGCAACTCGATGCCTATTTCGAAGGCGAGCCGTCGCGCGAGGTGCTGGACGTGATTGCGCGGATGGTGCCGAGCGCGGGTATCAGTAATCCCGTCGCAAAACCGCTTCCCGTGCAGGACTGGATAACTCTCAGCCAGGCTGCGCTTCGCCCGTTGCGCGCGGGGCGTTTTCACGTCCGCACGCCCGATTATCCCGCCGAGCCCGGGCTCATCGATTTCGTGATTCCGGCGGGGCTGGCATTCGGAACGGGCGGCCATGCGACGACGGCGGGATGTCTTGCGGCGCTCGACCGGCTGAAGCGTGATGGCAAGGTTTTTCGTCATATTGTCGATGTCGGCACGGGCACTGGCCTGCTTGCGTTTGCCGCCATGCGATTGTGGCCCGCCGCTCGCGCGACTGCCACTGACATCGATCCGGTTTCGATCGACGTGGTGCGTGAAAATATGGCGCTTAACGGCATTCGCCGCCTTCATCTCGTGCTAGCCGACGGCATGGCGCACCGCGACATTGTTGCGCGTGCGCCGTATGATCTGGTCATTGCCAACATCCTCGCCCAGCCACTGATCGAAATGGCTCCGTGGATCGCCGCGTCGGTCGCACGCGGCGGCACGCTGATGCTGGCAGGGTTGCTCGATACGCAAGCCCGTGCCGTGATTCGCGCCTATAAACGCGAAGCAATGCGCATGATGGTGCACGGCGGCGGCGAATGGCCCGTGCTGGTCATGCGCGGGCGCTAAATTTTCGTTTTCGGATGATTCGCGTTATCGTTCATGCTGATGGACGGCGAAACCGAATTTGACGCACGCCCCCGCTGGCGACTGATGCTGGGCATTGTCCTTGCGCTTGCGGGTGCGGCGACGATCGGGGCACTTGTCCTGATGCTCGGTGCGGCAACCAAAGATCGCGACACCGCTCTCGATTCGCGTGCGCAAAGTTACGAGGCAATGATCCTTGCACGCTCGCTCGATGCAAGTATCGGGCAGGCGGAGGCGTTTCTCGGCCGCTTCGTCATCAGCGGTGACAAGGATCTGGGGCGGCAATATCTCGACGACTGGCGCCGCGCCGCAACGCAGATCGATGCGCTCGACCAGATGGTCGTCGATCCGCGCACTAACGACCTGATCGAACAATTGCGCAAAGCTTACGGTGCGCGCGGCAAGGAATTATCGGCAATCGCGCTGCGCACCAATTACGGGCAGAATCCGGCGGCGCTGTCGAAATATTATCTCGCGGGAAAATCGCCCACGCTAGGCCAGATCGATGGCCTGCTCGAAGCGGTTATTGCCGCCCAGCGCGACACGCTGGCGCAGCGCGGGGTCGTTGCCGACGCATCGATTAAGCGGTCGAACGCGCTTGGGCTTGTCGTTTCGTTCTTTGGGTTGCTGCTCGTTGTCAGCGCGGCAATCCTCGGCTGGGCAGCAGTGCTTGCGTGGCGGCAACGCCAGCTCGAAGAAGTGCGCAATGCGGATCTGGAACTTGCCGTGACCGAACGCACTGCCGAATTGCGCGCCGAAATGGCGTTTCGCGAGGAAACCGAAGCCAAGCTGCGTCAGGCGCAAAAAATGGAAGCGATCGGCCAGCTGACGGGCGGCATCGCACATGATTTCAACAATATGCTATCGGTCGTCATCGGCGGCCTCGAACTGGCGCAACGTCGGCTGGCGGTCGGCGGCGCAGCGGTCGGACGGCATATCGATCAGGCGATGGAGGGTGCCAATCGCGCCGCCGCACTGACCAAACGCTTGCTGGCCTTTGCACGGTCGGAACCGTTGCTGCCGGTCGCGACCGATCCCGTCGCGCTGATTGCCGGCATGTCCGATCTCATCGAACGCACGATTGGCGATACCATTACGGTCGTGCTCGAAAACGACGATGCGGTTTGGCCGATTTACGTCGATCCGTATCAGCTTGAAAATGCCGTGCTCAATCTTGCGGTCAACGCGCGCGATGCCATGCAAGCCGATGGCGTCGGCGGCGGGACGCTGACGATCCGTACGCGCAACGTCATTCTGTCCGATGGCGAAATCGAAGGCGTCAACAGCGGCGACCATATGTGCCTGAGCGTCAGTGATACTGGTGTCGGGATGAGCGACGATGTTCTTGACCGCGCGTTCGAACCCTTTTTCACGACCAAACCGACCGGCAAGGGAACCGGCCTTGGCCTAAGCCAGATTTTCGGTTTCGTCCGCCAATCGCGCGGCGCGGTGACGGTCGATAGCGTCGTCGGCGGTGGTACGACGGTTTCGATTTACCTGCCGCGCAGTGCGACCGACCCGATGAGCGAACCGGTCGCCGTCCATGCCATTTCGTCGCTGCCACGGCGTCGCGGCACCACAGTTCTGGTGGTCGAGGACGATCCGCGCGTGCTTGCCGCAACCGGCGATGCGCTTGAAGAACTCGGGCTGCGGACGATCCGCTGTCTGCATCCCGGCGATGCGCGCAAGCGCTTGCGCGAAAATCCCGATGTCGGTTTGATCGTCAGTGATGTCCTGATGCCCGGCATGACGGGGCCCGAACTCGTCGCATCGATTCGCAACGATTATCCCGGATTGCCGGTGCTGTTCGTGACCGGCTATGCTGGCGACATCGATACAGCAGCGGCCTTTGGCGGGCATATGGTGCTGCGCAAGCCCTTCACGCTCGCGTCGCTGGGCAAGGCCGTCGGCACACTGCTTGCCAATGATCCGGTCCGAAAAGCGCGCGCTCAGGCCGAGGCGGCTTAAGGATTCCCATTTTCCATGCGATCCGCTAGACCGGGCGCATCAACCAACGACGGCCACGCTAATTTTTGCACCCTTTCTTTCGGCGACCGATCGCTATCTGGCGCGACTGATTGTCGTACCGCTGCTGTCGTCGCTCGTGATTGCGGCAATGCTGCTCGTGCTCGACCGGATGCTGCGGCTGTTCGACTTCGTCGCATCTGAAGGTGGCCCGGTCAGCATCGTGTGGCAGATGCTTGCCAATCTCCTGCCTGAATATCTTTCGCTTGGCATCCCGATCGGCGTCCTGCTCGGCATATTGCTTGCGTTTCGCAAGCTGGCACTGTCGTCCGAACTCGATGTCCTTCAGGCCGTGGGGCAGGGTTACTGGCGATTGCTGCGCGTCCCGTTCATGTATGCAATCGTCTTTGCGGTGATCAATCTCGTCATCGTCGGCGTCGTCCAGCCGCGGGCGCGCTATGCCTATGAACGGTTGCGCTTTGAATTGCGTTCGGGCGCGCTGGGCGCATCGATCAAGGTCGGCGAATTCACCAAGCTGGGCAAGGACATGACGCTGCGCATCGAATCGAGCAGCGACGAGGGGCGCAAGCTGACCGGAATTTTCGTCATGGCGCGTGAAAAAGGGGGACGCAGCCTTGCTGTGACGGCAGAGCGCGGCGCATTCATGGCGACCGACGATCCCGACACGATCATCCTTCGCCTGTCGAACGGAACGCTGACACACGACGCACCCGGTTTCCGCGTGCCGCGCGTCCTCAGTTTCAACGCGCACGACCTGCCGATCGATTTGCCCAAGATCGAATCGTTTCGGGGGCGCGGCGGCGCCGATCGTGAACTCACGCTCCCCGAACTGGTTGCTGTGGGCAGCGATGCAAAAAGTACGCAGACGCTGAAAAACGAAAGCTGGTCGCAGTTTAATTTCCGCGTGGTGCAGGTGGCGATGATGATGCTCTTGCCGTTGCTTGCCGCTGCGCTGGCCGTGCCGCCGAAACGATCGACATCGGCGATCGGCGTATTCGTCGCCGTCATCATGGTCGTCACCTATTATAAGATCAGCGAATATGCAACGGGGATGGGGCAACTCGGCAAGATCGATCCGTTCATCGCACTCTGGGTGCCGTTCCTCAGCTTTGCCGTCCTCATTGTCTGGATGTTCCGGACTCTTGCTTTTGTTCCGGGCGGGCAACCGATCGGTGCGGTCGACAAACTGGCAGGAAAAATCTCGGGCGTGGTCAAAGGCGCGTTCGGCATCTTTGCCCGGGGCGCACGCTGATGCCCGATTTCTTTCCGTCACGCACGCTCACGCTGTATATGGCAAAGATGTTTGTCGTGCGGTCGTTCGCCGTGCTCGCACTGCTCGTCATCGTTCTGCAAGTGCTCGATCTGCTCGGTGAAAGCGACGCGATCCT
Organism: Sphingomonas sp.; assembly: GCA_031364345.1. Classification (GTDB taxonomy): domain Bacteria; phylum Pseudomonadota; class Alphaproteobacteria; order Sphingomonadales; family Sphingomonadaceae; genus Sphingomonas_O. The sequence continues at coordinate 1,780 of JANLWD010000196.1, read as the reverse complement.
GCGCTTTCCCGGTAATGGGCAGGCACAGATCCTGACCTATGTCGGATTGCGCATGCCCGGCATAATCCAGCGTTTTCTGCCATTTTGTGTTCTGCTCGGCACGATCATCACGCTCGCGACGCTCAACCAGAACAGCGAAGTCGTGTCGATGAAAGCGGCCGGTTTGTCGGCGCATCAAGTGCTGGCACCGCTGATCGTTGCAAGCCTGATCATCGCCGGTGTGTCGTTTGCGTTCAACGAACGCATCGTCACGCGTGCAACCGCGACGCTGAAACTGTGGGAAGCCGCGGATTACGGAAAAATACCCAGCGGGCGCGAAGCAATGGCGAATGTCTGGGTTCGCGAGGGCGACGACCTGATCCATGCCGATATCGTCGAGGGGCGCGGGCAATCGACGGTCCTGACCGGAGTCAGCGTTTACGACCGCACCGGGGGCACATTGTCGAGTGTTGTGACTGCCGACCGCGCTTCGGCAACCAAGGCCGGCTGGCGGCTTGAAAAAGCCGTTCGTTTCGACATCGCCAGCGGGACGAAAACCGCACTTGGCACCGTTGATGTCGCGCCCACCGTGCGGCCCGATCAATTCACGCTTGCGAGTGTCGATGGGGCCGGGCTCGCCTTTGGCGACTTGAAAGTGGCAATCGACGATCTGAAAGCCGCGGGCCGGCCGACGGCAGCGGTTGAAGCAGCGCTGTGGCACAAAATCTCGGGCCCGTTGTCGACGGTGCTGATGCCGTTGCTGGGCGCGGTTGCCGCATTCGGCCTGGCGCGATCGGGCAAGCTGTTCGTGCGCGCCGTCGTCGGCATGGCGCTCGGGTTTTTATATTTCGTTGCTGACAATTTCGGGCTCGCGATGGGCAATCTCGGTGCCTATCCGCCATTGCTCGCTGCGTGGGGCCCGTTCCTTTTGTTCCTGCTGATCGGTGAGGCCGTGCTGATCAGGACCGAGGAGTAACCGTGTTGCGCGCGAGGCGCCCGACGAGGTGCGGCAGTCCGGTATAGCTTCCGCGATGATAGGGCGAGTCGGGTGCCAGAGCTTTCGTCAGTCGCCGGTGGGCCTCGCCAAGCGAATGATAGGGCAGGCTGGGCAGCAAATGGTGGAGTGCATGGTAACGCAGGCCGACCGGCGCCCATAGCGCGGGCAATGTCGCAGGCGGCGGGACGTTGACCGAATCGAGATATTGCGCCGTCACGGTCATCGCTTCGCCTTCGTTCTCCCACAAGTGCGCAACCAATGTACGGACCTGATTGAGCAGCATCGTGCCCGACAGGATCGCAAGGAAAATCACGAACGCGCGCAACGGAACGGTTCCGGTTGCGACCAGCGCAATGAGCGCGATCGACCACAGGCTGGCCGCGGTTTCCTGCCACATCCATTGCCCGACGAGCGCGCCATCGGGTGCACGACGACGAAAGTTCGGATTGATCTGAAGCCCCGATAAGCGCGCGACGACGATACGCCGCAACGACGGGACCATCATCGACAGCGGACTGAGCAGCGCAAAGCGGATGAGGAGCGCCACCGGTGCCAGCGTTGCCGTCACGACGAACAGCGGCAACGTCCATGGCCGCATGAGCGCCAGCGGCAGATATTCGGGATCCTCGACTGTGCCGTAGCGCGTGCGATTGTGATGAAGATTGTGCACCCCTTCATACATGAACGATGGGATCAGCAACGGCACACCGATGACTGCGTTCCAGCCGAATCGAAACCAGGGCAGTTCGCGGTGCCGCACGTGCGTCAGCTCGTGGATAAAGCTTCCCGCCCGGTAAAGCGCCA
>JANLWD010000068.1:0-9855 GCA_031364345.1 Sphingomonas sp. | reverse complement strand
TCGAAAATGACGCCTGCGGTTGCGCGCAAGTTGATGGCCGGACGACCGGCGGACGACTGGCGGCGGATCGTGGCCGATGATCTGTTGATGATGAACCCCGACCTAAAGGGTTCAATCCGAAAAATCGACCTGTGGCACTGGGCCCATGCGATGGTACGACCAGAGCCGGGCTTTGTCTGGGGTGTTGCGCCTGCTGCGCGCGCTGCTGCCCAGCCGCCGATGTTCCTTGCGCATTCGGATCTGTCGGGGCTGTCGCTGTTCGAAGAAGCGCATTATCGCGGGGTCGATGCAGCGGAGAGCGCGATGCGGATGCTCGATCACGCGCACGAAAGCCTAATATGAGCCCGCCGCCCTATGATGGCCAGCATCTGATTGCGGACCTCCACGATTGTGCCGCCGCGCTGGACAGTGTCGCCCGTGTCGAGCGCGCGTTGCGCGCTGCGGTTGTCGCTGGTGGTGCCACTCTGCTCGATCTGCGCCTGCATCATTTCGGGCCGGGGCAGGGAGTGACCGGTGTTGCGATCCTCGCCGAGTCGCATATTTCAATTCATACATGGCCCGAACATCGGTACGCCGCGCTCGATTTCTTCCTGTGCGGCGCGCAGCATGATCTCGATGCTGCGCTGGCGGCGGTGGTTGCCGAATTGCTGCCGGTGCGTGTCGACGTGCAAACGCTCAAACGCGGCTATGGCGCTCTTGCTCCGGCAGTGCCGCTCGCTTAAAGGCTGCGGCTCACGACGCGGGCGTTGTGTAATGGTAAGACCCTAGCCTTCCAAGCTAGAGACGCGGGTTCGATTCCCGCCGCCCGCTCCAGCGCGCGAAGCAGCGACTGACGACGTGGCTTTGCCACGGCACTCCTACCGCTCGATATCGGGATTTATATCCTTGGCATTTGCGGCCGCCTCGGCACGCGCGGCGCGCATTTGCTGTGCCCAGCATCCGGTCCAGCCGGCGGGACCATTGGCCGAACAGCTGCCGATGCCAGTTCGGGCGCCTGCGCTTAATGTTCCCTCAGCGCGTGCGGCCCAGCTTTGATTTTGCGGCGCGATCACACCCGAATTCCGGAATTGCTTGGGAATCCGGTATCTCTCATTTTCGGGCGCACGAACACAGATCGTGTCGGCGGGGCATTTGTCCTCACCGAAAATTGTCAAAATGCGTTCGTTCGCTGCGATCTGTGCAACGGCGGGGTTCGCCAATGCAAGCGGTGCAAATACGGCGAGGGCAAGGGCAATGCGCATCACGATGTTCTGACGCGTGGCGGATGAACGCACGATTGCCAACTCAAATCCGCTTCGACAAAGCGATGGCCGCGCGGCAGCCAAACCGGATTGCCGCCGACATCACTGGAAAGGCTGGTGCGCGTTCGGCTCCTGCGGCCAGCGCGATTTCCTTATGCTCGACTTCCTCGGCCTGAAAATCGGCAACGGCTGCGGACAATTCGGGGTCGCTGTCCCCAATTTCGACAAGCTGTTCGCCGTAATGCCGGTCGATCTCGGTTTCGACCGCAACAGTGCAGGCCATCGCCGCTTCGGGTCCGATCAGCGCCGTCGCCATGCCAAGTCCGTAACCCGCAATGTTCCACAACGGCGCAAGCATCGTCGGGCGCACGCGCCGCGCAATGATCATCCGGTCGAACGTCTGCCGGTGGCGTTCCTCCTGCGCTGCCATCCGCGCAATCTCGCGGGCAACCGGCGACCGCGCGTTCATGATCGCAAGCTGTCCCGCATAGATTCGCGTGGCGCCATATTCGCCCGCCTGATTGACGCGGATCATCGATTCGGTGTCGGGTGTCATCGCTTGCTCCTCAGCATTGCCAATATGGCGACGCCACCTGCGATTGAGAAGAGTGCGTTGAACCCGGCAAGCGATATTCCCGCAAATGTCCATTGCGGCACGTTGCAGCTGATCATCGGCGCGCGCATGATGTCCGCAAGGCTGCCGCTCGCGGCGGTGTTGGTGCAGGCAGTCAGCCCCCGCCACCAGCCATATTCGACACCGGCATGAAATACGCCGATGCCGCCCGATGTGATGATTGCGATTGCCGCAAGCACGACCAAAATCATCCGAGCAGGTGGCCTCAGAAAGAATGCAAGGATCGCCATGCCGATTGCCGCTTCATGTGGCCAGCGCTGCCAGAAGCACATTTCGCACGGATAAAGCCCACCGATATATTGCGAACCCAGCGCACCAGCCATCAGCGCGCCGGGTATCGCCAGCGCAAGGATATTGGCGCGTGTCAGCGTTGCCTGCGTCGTCGGTTGCATGATCACATTAGCACTCAACGGCGCGCTGCCACCTGCGCCGCCGGGGCCTTTGCCAGCCGAGCAATCGTATCGAGCGCGTAAGTCAGCTGAAAATCGGTAACACCTTTGGCTTTCAGCTGATCGGCAGTCGCAGTGAACCGCGGGTCGGCTTTGGTATCGTCTTCAAGCACCGAATTATCGACTTTGGCTTCGTTGATCAGGTGGCGACGCAAATCGGCTTCGCGAAACCGCGGACGGCTTTTATAATCGGGGTCGCTTAGCTGCGGTACCTGAATGTCGGGCTCGATCCCGCCTTCCTGAACGCTGCGGCCCGACGGCGTGTAATATCGCGCAGTCGTCAGGCGCAGCGCGGTCGTGTCGTCGAGTTGCAGCAGTGTCTGCACCGATCCTTTGCCAAAACTGCGTTCACCCATGACAAGGCCACGGTGCTGATCTTGCAGCGCGCCTGCAACGATTTCGGCAGCCGAAGCCGATCCCGAATCGATCAGAACGACAATCGGCAACCCATGAGCATAATCGCCGCGTTTGGCGAAATAACGTTCGATGTCGCGCCGGTCGCGGCCGCGCTGCGACACGATTTCGCCGGTGTCGAGGAAGGCGTCGGAAATCTCGACAGCTTCGTCGAGCAGGCCGCCAGGATTCGACCGAAGATCGACGACGTAGCCGAGCGGCTGTTTGCCCAGTGCCTTGTCGATGCCGATCAGCGCAGCGCGGACACTGGCGCCCGTTCCTTTTGAAAAGCCGTTGATGTTGATGTAGCCGACCTGACCTTTGACTTCCCATTTTACGGGTTTCAGGTCGATGACTTCGCGCGTCAGCGTCACGTCGAACGGCTTGTCACGGCCTGCGCGCACCAGCGTCAGCTTGATCGACGTGCCGGGTTTGCCGCGCATCTGATCAACGGCTTCGTCGAGCGTGCCGCCGAAAATCAGATTGCCGTTCAGGTGCGTGATGTAATCGCCGGCCTTGATACCGGCGCGAAAGCCGGGGCTGTCTTCGGTTGGTGCAATGACTTTGACGGCGCCGTCTTCAAGCGTGACCGTGAGCCCCAGACCACCATAATTGCCGTCGGTCTGGATCCGCATCTGGTTGAAATCGCGCGCATCGAGGTAGGATGAGTGCGGGTCGAGACTCGCCAGCATGCCGTCGATCGCGCCCTTGATCAGCTTTTTGTCGTCGACCTTTTCGACATAATCGGCGCGGATCCGTTCATAGACCGAAATGAACGCATCCATTTCAGGAAACGACGCGACGTCAGCGGCGGCAAGCCCTGCCGTGGTTGCCGGGATCAGTGCAAGTGCCGCAACAGTGAGCAGCGGACGAAAGCGGATTGTCGACATGTCAAATCTCATCAGGAACCGGCTACTTATCGCGAAACGGCCCCCCCGCGCTAGTCCTCATCATCATCCGACGAGCCGCGCAATATCGACCGGCTGACCACTGCGACGCAGTTCGATCGTCACTGTCGGACGGGTAGGCCCGGCGCGGCCGATCGGTGACCCCTGGTCGACCACATCGCCCACTTTTGCATCGAGCGCGTCAAGCGTCGTGATAAGCGTCGTCCATCCGCGCCCGTGGTCGATGATGACGATGTTGCCGAAGCCGCGATAGGATCCGGCAAACGCGATTCGCCCGCCGGTCGGTGCCACGACTTGCGCAAAGGGACGCGTTGCGATCGTCAGGCCGCGCGCGCGAACTCCGGTGTCGGAAACTTCGCCCAGCCCCGTTATGACCTGTCCCACGACCGGCAAGCGATACGGCGCTTGTGCTGCCTCTGCGATTCGGGTGTCGGTCGGCAGCGCGCGTGGTTCGCCGGGGCGTCCGGGGCGCAGGACCGGACCCGGCAGCGTCGCAAGCTGTGCACGGCGTTCGGCATTGTCGTCGATCCGCCCCATCAGGTCGACGATGTCGCGCGCTTCTTCACCCATCGCGATGGCGCGATCCTGTTCGGCCATGGCGTTGCCCGTCAGCTTGTCCGCCGCAAGACGGCGTTCGACCGACAGCGCCGCAAGCTGATTGCGTTGCGCGACAAGTGCCGTCTGGCCGCGTCTCAACTGGACGAGCGCATTATCGGCGGCAACTCTCAGCGCTTTGCCGCGTGCAACATCGGCGCGCAATTCGATAGTGCGGCTCTCGACGATCGGCAGGATCGACGACAGGACGGCGCGGACATGGACGATGTCGCTGATCGATCCGGGCTGAACCAGCGCCAGCATCGGCGGCCGCCGCGACAACGTCTGCAACGCCGCGACCAGCCGGATGGTCGGCCCTTGTTTTGATGCAAGCTTTGCGCGCTGATCGGCGCGCAGTCGTTCGATGATGGCAACGCGCGTTTCGGCGGCGTCGATGTCGGCTTCGGCCGATTGGATACGAGCAGCCACGGCCGCCGACCGTTTGCGCGCCGCCGTGGCATCGCTGGTTGCAATGGCTGCCGCTTTTTCCAAACGACCCGCGCGATCGGTTGCCGCACGTGATTCGGATTTTGCCCGGTCGAGCGCGCGGCGCTGGTCGTTAAGGCTTTGCGCATTTACCAGGCTTGCCGCGGTAACAACGGCAAGCAGCGCCCATGCAAATGTCGGTTTGATTATTTATTCTCGCTGTCGAGCTTGCCGTATTTGGCTTCGAATGCCGCCACATCGCCGTTCGCTAGCAGCACGCACTGATGCACCCATTCGTCGCGAACGATGCGCCCTTTGAATGCGCCGAGATGGCCGTCGACAATCCCTATTTCCTTGGTGCCCCATGCTGCGATCTGATCGAACCGGCTGATCCCGAGCGAATTGAGCAAAGTGTTCAATTTCGGTCCGATCCCCTTGACCTGCAGCAGGTTGTCGGGCGCGCCCACCGCTGCCGGAATACCGATCGCCGTCATTGCGAGACCCGCGGCGATCGGCGCCGCAACTGTTGCCGGCACGACGGCTGGTGACGCCTTTGGTTCAGGCGTTGGCGCGGCAACGACCGGTTCGGCCAGCTTGACCGGTTCAGGCGTGCGAACAGGTGCCGGCGGCACGGTGGTTGGCGCAGGCACGACGCGGGCAAGCGTCGGGGCTGGTGCCGTATCAGCGGCCAGCGCGATCCGAACCCGATTTGCCCAGATCCACCAGCCCGTCAAAATCCCGATGACGAGCGCAATCAGCAGCGGGACGATGTTGCAGGAAATCAAAGTCATCATGGCATTAATTCCCCTTAATGAGCGCTGTCGGAGCCGTCACGGCCCCAGATCAGCCAGGCAATTGCCACGCCAATCAAAAAGGCAACGAAGAGCAGGATGAGTGTTTCGATCCACAAGGGGAACATGATGCAGTCCTTTTCTTACCGAGCAACGGGCGCAGCGGGTGTCGTGCCAGCACCCGTCGACGCGACAGCAAATTCGATGCGGCGATTGGCGGCGTTTGCAACTGCGCTTCGCCCTTCATCAAGCAGCTTGGTCGCGCCATAACCCTTGGCTGTCATTCGTTCAGCCGGAACACCGTTGTCGACCAATGCCGCGACGACAGCTTGCGCGCGTTGCTGAGATAATATCTCGTTGGCCGCGGGCGTGCCGGTAGGGTCGGTGTGGCCCGAAATTTCGACAATCGTGCCCGAGCAGTCCTTCAGTGCTTTGGCAAGGTCGGTGATGATCGGCATCGAGCCAGCAGCGATCTCAGCGCGACCGGTGTTGAAGTTGATCTTCTTGCCATTGATCGCGGCATCGACATCATTCTGGCAACTGGCAACCGCTGCCACCGAAGCAGGAGCCGATGCCGGTGCCGGCATTTCTGGTACCGCCGCGGCCGCAGTGTCGCCATCGATCCACCGCGCACTCGCAACGCCGGGAACCGCAAGCGCCGCCGCGATTGCTGCTGCGCGCGCTGCCGGATCGCTGACGTTGCCCGACAGCAGCACGACCCGCTGAAGCGGATTGTCCTGCATCGTTGCCGTGATCCCGGGCGCAACGGCCGCCTGTGCCGCGGTGCCGATCTTGCCGCAGCAATTGCCGCCGAAGCCAAGCGGGCCGTGCGCCACGCCCGCCAGCAATGCCGTCGCAAGCGCGCCGACGATGAATTTTGTGGTTGGTCCCATGGTCCGAACAGCGCTCCTTGCTTTGGCAGTAGGCGGTCTGGCACTTTGCCAGTTCGACGGTGCCCCGGTGTCGGCGTTTCAAATCAATGTGTAAACCCCGGTGTTAATTCATGTTTCGTGGCATTCGCGCGCGGCGATGTCGCGGCGACAGAACCCGCCCGGAAAATCGATGCAATCGACTGCGGCATATGCCGTTTCACGCGCTTTGCGAATATCTGACGCAATTGCTGTGACATTCAAAACCCGCCCGCCATTTGACATTAATGCACCACCGGAAAGCGCGGTTCCGGCATGAAACACGACTGCGCCAGTGGCTTCGGCGTCGTCGATCCCGCTGATCAGCACGCCTTTTTCAGCTGTGCCGGGATAGCCTTTCGCCGCGACCACCACGGTGACTGCACAGTCATCACTGAAAAACGGCGGCGGACAGGCATCGAGCGAGCCGGTCGCGCAGGCATGTAACAACATCGCAAGATCGCCGCGATACCGCATCATCATGACTTGCGTTTCCGGGTCACCGAAGCGCGCATTATATTCGATCAGCTTTGGCCCCGACGCGGTCAGCATCAGCCCGGCAAACAGCACGCCCGAAAACGGCATCGCATTGCGCCTCATCAACGCGACTGTCGGTTCGATGATTTCGGCCATGACCCGCGCTTGCAGAGCCGGCGTGAGAACGCGTGCGGGGCTGAAAGCACCCATGCCGCCGGTATTAGGTCCGGTATCGCCGTCACCGACGCGCTTGTGATCCTGTGCCGAGGCAAAGGGCACGACGGTCTTGCCATCGGTGAGCGCGAAAAAGCTGACCTCGTCGCCTGTCATATAATCTTCGATTACAACCGATGCGCCCGCTGCACCAAAGCTGCCATCGAACATGGTTTCGATTGCGGCACGCGCTTCGTCGGTCGTCTGAGCAATGATCACGCCTTTGCCCGCAGCCAGCCCATCGGCCTTGATGACCACGGGGAGGCCGAACTGGCCGAGCCCGTTGAGCGCGTCGGCTTTGGTCGTGTAATGTTCATAGGCCGCGGTCGGGATGCCGGCGGCGCTGCACAATTTCTTGGTAAAGCTTTTCGATCCTTCGAGCTGTGCCGCAGCGCGGTCGGGTCCGAATACCGCGATGTCTGCGGCGCGAAGGCTGTTGCCGAGGCCGCCGACCAGCGGGCCTTCGGGTCCGATCACGACAAGCGTCACGGCGCGATCCCTGCAAAAAGCGACAACGGCCGCATGATCGTCGATTGCAAGATCGACCAGCGTTGCATGTGCCGCAATTCCAGGGTTGCCGGGTGCGGCATAAAGTGTGTCACCGCCCGCCAAATCGAGACTTGGTGATTGCGCCAGCTTCCATGCCAGCGCATGTTCGCGGCCCCCCGATCCGATCAGCAGGATATTCATGGACGACAGCTACCCTCTCAACGATCCACGTCTGTTAGCCAAGCCAGTCCACGGCGACAACGCAAGCGCGGTGTCGGTGTCCGAATTGTCGACGCGCCTGAAACGCACGGTCGAGGATGCATTCGGCCTTGTCCGCGTCCGCGGCGAAATTTCGGGCTGGAAGCGCGTCGCCTCGGGGCATTGCTACCTCGCGCTGAAGGATGAAAAGGCAGTCATCGACGGCGTGATGTGGAAGGGATCGACGAGCGGTCTTGCTTTTGCGCCCGCCGACGGTGTCGAAGTCATCGCCACCGGCAAGCTCACGACATATCCCGGGCGGTCGAAATATCAGATTATCATCGAAAGCATGGAGCTGGCCGGCGAGGGGGCAATGCTCGCGCTCCTCGAAAAGCTGAAAGCACGGCTCGCAGGGGAGGGCCTGTTCGATCAGGATCGAAAACGCGCGCTCCCCTATCTGCCGGCCACGATCGGTGTCGTGACATCGCCGACGGGAGCCGTAATCCGCGATATTTTACATCGGCTTGCCGATCGGTTCCCGACGCATGTCATCGTTTGGCCCGTGATCGTTCAGGGATCGGGGGCCGCCGCTGCCGTTGCCAATGCCGTGAACGGATTTTCGGCAATGACCGGACCTGATCGCCCCGACCTCATCATCGTTGCACGCGGCGGCGGTTCGGTCGAGGATTTGTGGGCATTCAACGAAGAGCCGGTGGTTCGCGCCGTCGCTGCATGCACCATTCCGATCATATCGGCCGTCGGGCACGAAACCGACACCACATTGTGCGATCTTGCTGCCGACGTCCGCGCGCCTACGCCGACTGCTGCCGCCGAAATGGCAGTCCCGGTGCGCAGTGAATTGCTTGCCGCCATCCGGTCGCTCGCGTTGCGATCGATGCGGACAGTGCGGCGATATCATGAGCGCGCCGACGAGCGATATCGCGTGGCAGCGCAGCGTTTTCCCGAACGCGCGACACTGCTTGCTCCGCAAACCCAGCGTGTCGATGATCTGTCCGAACGGCTAAAACGCGGCCTTGGCCTCTCGCTGGCCAGAGCGCGCGGCGACCTTGCGCATGCGAGCGGTGCTCTGCGCCCCGCGCTGCTGGACCAGCGCGTTGCTCGGTCGCGCGACAAGCTGGTGCAACTGTGGCGTGTCGCCGCGTCGCTCAATCCCGATCTTGTTCTCAAACGCGGTTATGCACGTGTCGAAAAACGCGGTGGCGCAACCGTGACGACAGCCGCGCAAGCGCGGTCGGCGGGTGCGCTGATGCTGCGTTTTGCTGATGCGAGTGTCGATGTGCGGGTTGAGCGCGCCGCGACTCCTGTTAAAGAAAATGTCGAACAGGGCAGTCTGCTCTAGGAAACGATCGATGCTCATGTCTCCCTCGGGCCGCACTGCGCGGCTGCATTATATGGCGAATGGCTTTCGCGTGCTCGCAAGCGGTGATCATGTGATGTGCGCCGTCACCGGCGAGCGCATCGCAGTCGACGATCTGCGCTACTGGAACGTGGCGCGGCAGGAAGCCTATGCCAGTGCCGAAATCGCGACGAAAGCGTTGATGCGGTGAACGTCCATGGGCGCTGGTGGGCGTCGATGGGCCTGATGATCCTTCCCGGCAGTTGCATCGCGGCCGCACCGCCCCCGCTGCGCGACGTGACCGCAGCCGCCAAATCAATGCCCGCTAAATCCGCGCCGGCCATGACCGCTGTATCGGTCGGTGCCTTCAAACTCAATCGCGTGCCACAGCAGGGGACGATCGCGATCGGCATTGTTCCGGCGGGCACGACACGCCTCGTCAAGGACGGTGCCGACATTGCGTTCGACCGCGACGGTCGCTTCATCATCGGCTTTGGTCGCGATCATGCGCCCGTGGCAGTGGTCGTAGCGTATCAGGCCGATGGGGAAGCAGTGAGCGAACGGATCGCCGTCGCGCGGCGGGCATGGAAAATCGAAAACCTGCCGACGTTGCCGCGATTCAGCCAGTCCGATGCCGAGTTTCAGGCACGCCGCCCCGGCGAATTGGCGCAGATCAACGCAGCCCGCCGCATCAACGCGACCTCGGGCGGATGGCGGCAATCGTTCATCTGGCCGGCACGCGGTCGTATCAGCGGGGTGTTCGGCTCGCAACGCATC
>JANLWD010000044.1:0-8395 GCA_031364345.1 Sphingomonas sp. | reverse complement strand
CGCTTAATTGGCGTGGAGCATGTCAGGAAATCAATAAATGACCGTCGCAACGATCCTTCGTGAAAAGGGCAACACGATTATCTCGGTTCGTCCCGAGACACCCTTGATGGAGCTTGTCGACACCATCGCCTCGCGACGCATCGGCGCTGTGCTCGTGCTAAACGACACTGGCAGTCTCGCTGGAATCGTTAGCGAGCGCGACGTGGTCAAAGCGCTCGCCGCAAGAGGGCCGGAGCTGCGCAATGTCACCGCTGGCGACGTGATGACCGCCAATGTCACGACGGTCACGCCGACCAGTACGATCAGCGAAGCCATGGAACTGATGGACAAGGGCTACTTCCGACACCTGCCGGTGCTTGACGAAGGCGATTTAGTTGGAATTATCAGTGTCCGGGACGTCGTCCGCGCGAGGATTGACCATCACGTCGAAGAAAACCAGTCGCTGGTATCGTATATCAACAACCGCGTCTGAAGCCGCCATAGAGCGATACGAACGCCGCAAGTTTCCATGCTCACGCCGCTTGGTCGCAGGCTTGAGGCCGATTGCTGCGGTATCACCAAAAGCGGTGTCACCAAAAATTGCTGCCCGGGACTCCTTTGAATGGACCCGCAACATCGGGTGTGATCCAGCCCCCATAAAAGCCGCCGGGTTGCGGAACGACTTGGACGTCGTCGACCAGGCACTGGTCGAATGGTGCGGCGTAGAATGCGATATGATCGCGCAGCGCGGCAAAACCCTGCGTCGGGTCTGGATAGCTCCATCCGACATCGTGGAAAACCGAACCGGCGATCGCAACGGTCCAATAAACGGCATGTCCTTTCCACTCGCAAAACGTCGTTCGATTCGTTGCGGTCAACAGCGCCATCGTGATGTCGGTCTGCGGGATGTAATAGGTCGGAGGGTGGCTGGTTTCGAGCGTGCGAATGCTCGACGATGTTGCGGCTAGAGTGGTTCCGCCATGCGCGATCCGAATGCGACGCCACGTCGGCTCGGCGCGCGGCGGACGCGGATAGTGCCAGACGCTTTCGTGGCCGGGCAGAACAGGATCGGGGCTTATTGGAAACATGCTTTGTCCTTAACACCGGAGCGCGCCATGCACATAGGGACCCGCCCTGAACAATTCAGCGACGTCAGGCGGCGATTGCCAACCGTGCCATCAACCCACCTAGCCGTGCACGAGCCTAACACCACTAAAGGCCCAGCGTGCGGCGGGTGGAAAGAAGTTGCGATAGGTCAGCCGTGAATGCCCTTGCGGCGTCGCAAGCGACCCGCCGCGCAGGACAAACTGATTGACCATGAACTTGCCGTTATATTCGCCGACCGCACCCGCGGCAGGCTTAAATCCGGGATATGCGGTGTAGGGCGATGCCGTCCATTGCCACGCACAATCTTTGATTTGTCGAAGATCGGCGACCGTCGCTGCGACTTCCCATTCGGCTTCGGTCGGCAGCCGGTGCCCGGCCCAGCGCGCAAAGGCATCAGCCTCATAATAGCTGACATGAAGCAACACTTGGTCAGGATCGATCGGCACTCTCCCCTCAAGCGAAAAGCGGGACCACTGCCCGTCTTTACAATCCCAATAAAGAGGTGCGCTCCAATGCTCGGCCTCGACCGTCGCCCAGCCATCGGAAAGCCAGAGTTCGGGTGACCGATAGCCCCCGGCTTCGATGAATTCGAGATAGTCGCCGATCGTGACCAAGTGGTCAGCACATGCGAAAGGCTCCAGCCAGACACGGTGGCGCGGGCCTTCATTGTCGAAAGCGAAGCTACTTGTGTCATGGCCGATTTCGTAAAGGCCGCCGGGGATCTTTGTCCATGTCACCGGGGATGCGGCCGGTGCCGCCGGTGCCGCCAGTGCCGAACGGCGCGGCCTTTCGCGATATGCCGGCTGAAGCGGATTCAACGAAAGCGCATGCTGCATGTCCATCAAAAGCAATTCCTGATGCTGCTGCTCGTGATGGAGGCCGAGTTCAACAAGATCACGCCATTTCATGGCCGGAAGTTCTTCGATCAGGCGCATCATCGCATCATCGACATGGCGACGATAAGCATACACAGCATTAAGCGATGGCCGGGTCAGCAACCCGCGGTTCGGGCGTGAAAAACGCTCTCCGACTCCGACATAATAGGAGTTGAAGAGAACAGCAAAAGTCTGATCAAAAGGCTCGTATCCAGACAGAAGCGGCTTCAGAAGAAAGGTTTCGAAAAACCAGCTGCCGTGCGCGAGATGCCATTTGGCCGGGCTCGCATCGGGCATTGATTGCACCTGGCAATCCTCTGCCGAAAGCCCAGCGGTCAAGCCGACCGTTGCGTCGCGCACCTGGCGATAACGCTGCTCGAACGCCGGGGCATGATCGCCCTTTAAACGCAACGCATTCACGGCCGAGGTTCGTCCAGCGCCGCGAACCATATATGGAGGCCAAACAGGCCATCATCATCGGTAAAGAACGCAGCCGGTTCCCAACCAGCGGCGCGCGCCAGAAACCGCGCCTCTTCAAGCGTATATTTATAGCTATTTTCTGTATGGATCGTCTCACCGACCTCCATCGTGAAATGGTGCCCGGCAGCGCTAAATTCCAGCTCTCGAAGCGCAGCCAACTGCATTTCGATCCTGCCTATATTATCATACCACACGGCGCGATGTTCGAACGCGTCCACGGGAATGGTGCCACCGAGTTCGCGATTGATGCGGTGCAGCAGATTGAGATTGAATGCTGCCGTCACTCCCGCCGAGTCATCATAAGCCGCTTCTAGCAGCCGCGCGTTTTTTCGCGTGTCGATCCCGATGACAAGGCGGGCATCGGTGCCAAGGGTTTCGCGGAACGAGCGCAACAGATCGACCGCAGCACAGGGGTCATTGTTGCCGATCGTCGAGCCGGAAAAGAAACCGATGAGCGGCGCTTCGAATGACGTGAGGTCAAGTGGTTGCGTGAAATCGGCTACGATCGGTGCGACCCGAAGACCCGGCCGAGCCGCTGCAAGATCGACCATCGCAGCCTCGAGATGTTCTCCGGATATATCGATTGGCACATAGATTTCAGCGTCGGTCGCGTCGAGCAACAGCGGGGTCTTAGTGGCTGATCCTGCACCAAACTCGACGACTGGTCGTTTTCGCCCGCACAGGCGCGCAAGATCGTCAGCATGATCACGCAGCAATGCAGTTTCGGTCCGCGTCGGATAATATTCGGGCAATCTGGTGATGTCGTCGAACAGTTTGGAGCCGCGCGCATCGTAAAAATAGCGCGAGGGAATCATCTTACGCGCACCTGATAATCCGGAAACAACCGCTGTTGCGAAAGCGCTTTCAAGGTCTGGAGCAAGCGTCGTCATGTCCTATGCTCCGTCCGTTGCATGATAATGCGGCATGCTCAAGACTCGACGCCCGCGATATGCGACTTTCTCAATCGTATCGGATTGCCCCCTCGACAACGAAACGCTGCAGTTGAGAGCGAATGCTTTTGACGCCATACTCGTCAATCTCGTGCCACGGATGCGTCGTCAACATGCGTTTGATAATTTTGGTTCCGTGCCAATGAGCGCGAACGCCGCCGAACGGGCAATATTGCCGCGAAAATCAATCGCTATCGCCGCGTTCTCGACGATCGTCGAATGGTATGATTTCACGCTCTATCTCTATTTGGCGACACTGTTGTCACGCGTTTTCTTTGGCGGCGGCACGGATTCGATACTGACGACTCTCGGTGGCTTTGCCGTCGCTTACTTGATGCGCCCAATCGGTGCCTTGGTGTTCGGGTATATCGGAGATCGCCATGGCAGGCGGCTTACGATGTTGATTTCGATGGCGATCATGAGTGCAGCTATGTTGGCAACCGCTTTCCTTCCAACCTTCGCCGAGATCGGACCCGCAGCCGGGATATTGCTGCTGCTGACACGCTGCGTGATGGGGTTTTCTGTCGGGGGCGAATATACTGCCGTCGTCGCCTATCTGCTCGAAGGATCTCCGGCGCACCGGCGCGGACTGATCACGTCGCTCGCCGCTGCCGCAAGCGAGGTCGGCGCGTTGCTTGCGGCGGCGGTTTCCGCAGTGACTGTCGCGTCGATGTCACAAGAAAATCTGATGGCTTGGGGCTGGCGCATACCCTTTTTCGTCGGAGCCGGCCTTGCTGCAGCGGTGTTGCTGGCACGCGCCAGCATGCATGAGTCACCCGATTTCCTCCGCCAGCGTAGCGCTGGTAGCGTTCCTCCCAATCCAATCGCCTACAGCCTCACCAACCATCGCATTAGCATATCGCGTGGGTTCGCAATCTCGGCGCTCGGGTCCATTACCTATTATGTCGGCATCACTTATGTGCCCGTCTTTCTGACCTCGACGACCGGTGGAACCGAAGCCGGTTCGTTATGGCTGGCGACGATTGCTGCTGCTGCTGTCATCGCAGTGACGCCGGTCTTCGGGATGCTGTCAGATCGATATGGCCGCAAGCCGATCCTGATCGGATTGGCCGTTGCCAGTGCTGCGCTGCCGGTCACGATGTTTTCGCTGATGGCGGGCGTGTCGGGTAGTGGTGCCATTGCGGGATCGCTTGTCCTTGCCGCGCTCGCAGGCGGCGTCAGCGCGGTGGCCGCTGCGGCGACAGGAGAGCAGTTTCCAGGCGAGGCACGGCTAACTGGGCTGGCTTTCGGTGTAACGATGGCGACCGCGATATTCGGCGGGCTGACACCCTACCTGGCGCAGATTCTGCTCGAGCGCACCGGTTGGGCACCTGTTCCGGGTGCCATGATCGCAATCGTCGCATGCTGTGTGCTGCCGATTCTCATCACGATGCCGGAGACCGCGCACCGGCAGATCGCCGATGACAACAGCTCACGTGATGGGGATAAGTCGAGCCCGGGATCGGCAGTTCCAGAGCGGTGATAACAACCGGCGCAACGAGCGCTTCCCCAATAAGCCGCCCGTGAGTGTTCAACTTATCTGCATCGCAGTCGCACTTGGGGAACAGTCGGCGTTGGATTTCATTATAATGACAAATAAATGTCCGCACCCTACGTTTCAGGACTGCGAAGCGGCGGCACCGTTACTCTCATCTCCGGCTCGAAACGACGTTTGGCTCATACGTGACAACGATCGTCGGTCTCTGATTACAGCTGGATGAAAGACGGGGGTCACGTCCGATGTGTCAGGCCGGGCTTCTGTCGATTCGCAAACGCGCTCGCGTCCGTGGCCGCGGGTCGCCGAGGTTGCGATCAAGCACGCCCTGTCGTCCGGAGAATCGTGAGTAGGCGGTGGAGTTAGTGTCGCAGCAGCGCCAAAGCGAAAGTGACAAATACTGCGCTGCCCAATCCGATGTCTCGGCGCTTGCCTGCTTTTTGGACCCGAATGACCCAGCTTCACTGGGCCGTTGTGCGGACCCTGCAGGAAAACGTCTTGGCCATTTCCATAGCGTCCAACCGCCCCTACCGATTTCATACGCTTCTAAGACATTGTGGGATGATGAAAAATCGGGAAATGGTGGACAGGGCTGGATTCGAACCAGCGTACGCTTGCACGGGCAGATTTACAGTCTGCTGCCTTTAACCACTCGGCCACCTGTCCAGGCGCTTCCGACGAAGCGCGGGCTAATGAACAATGGCGGCTTGCCTGTCAACGCGACAGGCTTGCACGAAATCGACAAGCACGCGAAAGGGCGGCATGAAACGCGGACATCGACCATCACAAGCGCTTGGCGGGCGCATCCGGTTCTGGGGACGCCACGCGGTGACCGCGGCACTGGCCAATCCCGAACGCACCGTCCGGAAAATCTGGGGAACGCGCGAAGCGGTGGGCGCGCTCGACTTGCCGCCGGTCCTGCCTGTGGTGCTTGCCGACGTCGCCGATCTGGGCCGAATGGTTCCGCATGATGCCCCGCATCAAGGCCTCGTCGCCGAAGTCGACCCGCTCGAGGATATGTGGCTGGGCGATCTGATCGAACATGGTGCACAGGACCGCCGGTCGCTGCTAGTGCTCGACCAGGTGACCGATCCTCACAATGTGGGCGCCGTGCTGCGTTCGGCGGCTGCGTTCAATGCGCTGGGCATCGTGACACAGGATCGCCATGCGCCACCCGAATCGGGCGCACTGGCGCGCGCCGCCTCGGGAGCGCTCGAACTCGTGCCATGGGTGCGTGTCGTCAATCTGGCGCGTGCGCTCGAAGAAATCGCCGAAGGCGGCTTCTGGCGCATCGCACTCGCGGGCGAAGCGAAAATGCCCTTGTCGGAGGCATTTATCGAATCGAAGACAGCACTGGTTCTCGGCGCCGAAGGTGAAGGGATGCGGCCCAATGTCGCGGCGCACTGCGACGTCAATGCGCGCCTGCCGATCAGTCCGAAAGTCGAAAGCCTCAATGTGTCGAACGCCGCTGCGATTGCGCTTTATGCCGACGCAATGCGCGCCGGTTGACGGGTCGCAACGCCGTTTTTGAAACATTGGCGGTTTTGCGATCGCCGGTCGTGCGGTGTAGGCTCGCGTCATGACGGCTGCGAGCGCCTGGATAATTCCGCAAGACTGGCACGGCTATTCGGATGAACAGCATGCCACCTGGGACATGCTGTTTGCGCGCCAGTCGGCAATGCTGCCGGGTCGCGCGTCGGATGCGTTCCTGCGCGGGATCGATATTTTGAAATTGTCGAAACCCGGCATTCCCGATTTTGTCGAGCTTTCCGAACGTTTGACGGCGGCAACCGGCTGGCGTGTCGTTGCCGTTCCCGGCCTCATTCCCGACGACGTTTTTTTCGATTGTCTTGCCGACCGCATTTTCGTTGCCGGCAATTTCATCCGTCGACGTGATCAGCTCGACTATCTCCAGGAACCCGATGTTTTCCATGATGTTTTTGGCCATGTGCCGATGCTCGCGGATCCTGTGTTTGCCGATTATATGGTCGCTTATGGCAAGGGCGGGCAGCGCGCGGGCTCGCTGGGCGCGCTCAAGCGGCTCGCGCGGCTATATTGGTACACCGTCGAATTCGGCCTGGTCCGCGAAGCCGGGGGGCTGCGCATCTACGGCTCGGGCATCGTGTCTAGCCACGGCGAAAGCCTGTTCGCGCTCGACGATCCCAGCCCGAACCGGATCGGTTTTGACCTCAAACGCGTGATGCGCACCGAGTACCGGATCGACGATTATCAGCAGACCTATTTCGTCATTCCGTCGTTCGATGATTTGCTCCGCACCACTGTCGAAACTGATTTCGCGCCGGTCTATGCCGAACTCGAGGCGCTGCCAGACTATGCGGTCGACGACATCGCAGCCGATGAAATGATCATTACGCGCGGCACACAGGCTTACGCGCGACGCGCTCGCCACTGATCGGCGCTCTGGCCCCAGGCATCAACGCGGGCATTTTCGAACGGCGCGGGCAATTTCGTTGGCCCGCCGTTGGTCGAACCGAGCCGTTCGGCCAGCTTGATCGACCGCAGGTTTTCGGGATCGATCGTGTGGATCACAGAGGCCCAGCCAAGCACGTCGACCGCATAGTCCATCGACGCAGCAGCGGCCTCATAGGCATAACCCTTGCCCGCAAAGCGCGCCGACACACCCCAGCCGACTTCCTCGCCCGGCCAGCCTTCGGGCATCCACGGGCCGATCCGCCCGACCCATGTCCCTGTCGCGCGCTCGATCACCGAAAACATCGCAAAGCCGCGAATGTCCCAGCTCCCTCGCATCGTGCATAGCTGTCGCCAAGTCTCCGCCCGCGAGGCGACGCCGCCGATGAAGCGCATTGTCTCGATGTCCGAATTCATGACTGTCCAGCCGTCGAGGTCCGATGCGTCGGGCACACGCAGGATCAGATTTTCGGTTTCGATGACCGGATAGCTGCTCACGCAAACCGCTCCTTCAGCGCCAGCATCGCCAGCGCTGCTTTTGCCGCTTCGCCGCCCTTGTCTTTTTCGTCGGGCTTGGCGCGAGTTAGAGCTTGCGCCTCGCTTTCGACGGTCAAAATGCCGTTGCCGATCGCAAGACCGTCCATCGTCAGCGCCATGATCCCGCGCGCACTTTCGCCCGCCACAATCTCGAAATGATAGGTCTCGCCGCGGATGACGACGCCGAGCGCGACATAGCCGTCATAGCGCCCGCTTTCCGCCGCCAGCGCAATCGCACCGGGCACTTCGAGCGCGCCGGGAACCGTGATCGTGTCATGTACATGTCCCGCATCCTCGACCGACGCCCGCGCCCCTTCGAGCAGGAGGTCGTTGAGATGGTCATAAAAACGCGCTTCAATAATGAGGATTTTGGCCATGATTACGCCTCCGGTATCGGCCGCTCGCCGACGATGTTCAGGCCGTACCCCTCGACCGCAATCACATTGCGATGTGCGTTGGTGAGCAGGATCATGTCATGCACGCCCAGATCGGCAAGGATCTGCGCGCCAATGCCATAGCTGCGCAAGTCCATTTCGGTGCGC
>JANLWD010000036.1:0-3428 GCA_031364345.1 Sphingomonas sp. | reverse complement strand
GGCAAAGCTCAATCGTTCGGCACCATCGACAATGAAGTCGGCGTCGCCATGCTGTGCGCAGAAATGCGCGAAATAACCGCCGAGCGTCGCCGGTGCGGCCGCGATCATCGGCACGTCGACTCCGCTGGGCAGCGTGAAACGACCAAGCGGGAGCGGCCCGCCTTCGACCGACAGGTTGGCAATGGATTGGTCGATCCGTAAATCGAGCGCTGTCGGCATCTATCTCTCTCCGCTTGGGTTTCTGCTTTGACGCCGTTATGAAGCGCGAATTCGCTGGGGAAAAGCCTTGATCTTCGAATTGGCCAGTAACGCTACGGCAGCCATCAATTGGACCGACCTCAACCTGTCGCCGATTGCGCTTGATCTCGGCTTTTTCAAGCTGCGCTGGTACAGTCTTGCTTATATCGCCGGGATCCTTGTCGGCTGGTGGTATCTGCTGCGGCTTATCGCGCAACCCGGTGCGCCGATGGCAAAACGCCATGCCGACGACTTCGTCTTTTACCTGACGCTCGGCATCATCATCGGCGGGCGGATGGGCTATATCCTGTTCTACAAACCCGAAATGCTCGGCAGTCCGATCGAAATGATCAAGCTGTGGGAAGGCGGCATGTCGCTTCACGGCGGCTTCCTCGGCGTCATCATCGGGCTCTGGCTCTTCTGTCGCAAGAACGGGCTCAACATGCTGCGCGTGTGCGACGTGGTTGCGGTCGCGACGCCGTTCGGCTTGTTGTTCGGGCGGCTGGCAAACTTCGTCAATGGCGAGCTTTGGGGGCGACCGACTGACCTGCCATGGGCGATCATCTTTCCAGCAGCAGGACCCGAGCCGCGCCATCCCAGCCAGCTTTACGAAGCCGGGATCGAGGGCATTTTCATGTTCGCCGTGCTGTGGATCATGTTCTGGAAAACCGACGCCCGGTATCAGCCGGGCCGTCTCGTGGGCACCGGGCTCATCATCTATGGCATCGGCCGCACCGTGGTCGAACTGGTGCGGCAACCCGATGCCGGGCTCGAAAACCTGTCATGGGGACTGACGATGGGGCAGACATTGTCGATCCCGATGCTGCTGGTTGGCATCTATCTGGTCGCGACGTCGAAAAAGCGGCGCATCCGCGTCGAACCGATTGCCGGCAGTGCCAGCGTCGCCTGAACAACCCGACGGATTGCTCGCCGAACGTCTGGCCCGTGCGATCACGCTGGCGGGGCCGATGCCGGTGTCGCAATTCATGGCCGCCGCCAATGCCGACTATTATGCGCACGGGCGGGCGATCGGCGGCGACTTCGTAACTGCGCCTGAGATCAGCCAGATGTTCGGCGAGCTGATCGGCATTGCGCTTGCCGATGTCTGGGACCGCGCGGGGCGGCCCGATTGTCACTATGTCGAGCTGGGTCCGGGCCGCGGCACACTGGCAGTCGATGCGTTGCGCGCAATGGCGCGTGCGGGCCTTTCGCCGCCGGTGCATTTCGTCGAAACATCACGAACATACCGCATAACGCAGTCGGTAGCAGTGCCGGGCGCGATCTGGCACGATGACATGATAACGCTGTCAGAAACCATGCCCCTGCTGGTCGTGGCCAATGAATTTTTCGACACGCTGCCGATCGAGCAACTGGTGCGCACGGCCGATGACTGGCGCCAGCGACTGGTTGCGTGTCAGGATACGTTGTTCCTGCCCGTCACGGGAAAGCCGGTGCCCGACGCGATCATCCCAGAGGCGCTGCGATCGGCGCCCGTGGGGAGCATTGTCGAGACGTCGCCCGCCAGCGTCGGCGTGATGCGCGCGCTGGCAAAGCGGCTGGCAAGACAGGGCGGGGCGGCGATCGTCATCGATTACGGGTATGACGGGCCGGCGCTGGGCGAGACGTTGCAGGCGGTGCGCGGGCATGAATTCGCCAATCCGTTCGATGCGCCGGGCACCGTCGACCTGAGCGCGCATGTCGATTTCGCCACGCTGAGCGCGGCCGCAACCGTGGCGGGCGCGACTGTTCACGGGCCAGTGCCGCAGCGCGATTTTCTGGGTTCGCTTGGCATCGCATCGCGCGCGGCGGCACTGGCGAAACAATCGCCCGAGCGTGCGGACGAGATTACGGCAGCGCACCAGCGGCTGACCGATCCGGCGGCAATGGGCACATTGTTCCGCGTGATGGGGATGACAGGGAACGGCTGGCCGAAGCCGGTGGGCTTGTCATGATCGCCGTCGCGACCACGCCGATACTGGCGGGCACACGCCACGGCTTTCTGGGCAGGCGCGGTGGCGTGTCGAGCGGTCTGGTCGCCGGGCTGAACGTCGGTCTGGGGTCGGGCGACGACGCCGCAGCAATTGCCGAAAATCGGCGCCGCGCCGTCGATGCGGTTGCGCCGGGTGCTGAGCTTGTGACCGTTTATCAGGTGCATTCGGCCGACGTCGTGGTTGCCGGTGCTTGCGCGAAGCAATGGGCCGATGATGCGCGCCCGAAAGCCGACGCGATCGTCACCGATCAGCCTGGCATCGTTCTTGGCATCGTTACCGCCGACTGTGCGCCGGTCCTGTTCGCCGATGCCGGTGCCGGTGTCATCGGCGCGGCGCATGCCGGCTGGAAAGGCGCAATCGGCGGCGTAACCGATGCAACGATCGCAGCGATGGAAACACTGGGTGCAAAGCGCGATCGGATCGTTGCCGCAATCGGCCCTTGTATTGCGCGGGCTTCATATGAAGTCGACGGCGGATTCATGGCACGCTTTACCGGGGCCGACCCGGCCAACGAGCGTTTTTTCGCCGATGGCAAACGCAGCGGGCACCACCAGTTTGATCTCGAGGCCTATGTCGCGCACAGGCTGGCCTTGGCGGGGATCACGCGCGTCGCTGCGATTGGCCACGACACTTATGCCGAGGCCGATCATTATTATAGTTTCCGCCGCGCGACGCATCGCAACGAGCCCGATTACGGGAGACAGATTTCGCTGATCGCCCTTTCATAAATTTCACATGACGCGCGATGAATGATTTGTTGTTTTCAGTTCATGCAACAACGTCCAACACACAGCGTTACCCAGACACAAGTTTTCAAAGGAGTTCATCATGCGTCATCTTATTTTCGGCCTTGCCGCGGTCGCACTTGTCGTGCCGACGCTGGTTGCGCCGACGCCTGCCGAAGCCAAGCGGGTTTACAAGGAATGGGTCGGCAAGGACGGCCGCCGATATTGTCGCCGGACCGACGGCACGACGGGCCTGATTGTCGGCGGTGTCGCCGGGGTCCTCGTTGGACGATCGATCGACACGGGCGGCGACCGGACACTGGGCACATTGGGCGGTGCCGCGCTCGGTGCGCTGGCGGGACGTGAAGTCGAACGCGCTGGATCGCGCCGTCGCTGCGTCGCGCGTTAATCTGGCAATCGGCGCGTGCCGGCAAGCGTGCGTGAAGCGCCAATCCATTTGGGGGGTGGTGTGTGG
>JANLWD010000033.1:0-4913 GCA_031364345.1 Sphingomonas sp. | reverse complement strand
CGCGGCATCAGCATGCGGTTGCCGATGAAACCGTGGCAGACGCCGGCAACGACCGCAACTTTGCCGATTTTCTTGGCAATGCCCATCGCAGTCAGCAGGGCGTCGGGCGCGGTTTTGTCGCCGCGCACGACTTCCAAGAGTTTCATGACATTGGCAGGCGAGAAAAAGTGCATGCCGAGCACATCCTGCGGTCGGCTCGTGCTCGCCGCAATCTCGTTGATGTCGAGATAGCTGGTGTTCGAAGCAAGAATTGCGCCCGCCTTGCAGATTTTATCGAGCTTGCCGAAAATCTCCTTCTTGACGCCCATTTCTTCATAGACCGCTTCGATGATCAGGTCGCAATCTGCGAGATCTTCGAGCGCCAGTGTCGGCTTCAAAAGCCCCATCGCGCCTTCGGCCTGCGCTGCCGTAATCCGGCCCTTCGCAGCGCTGGCGTCATAATTCTTGCGCATGATGCCGGTGCCCTTGTCGAGCGCTTCCTGTTTCATTTCGACAATCGTAACGAGTACGCCGGCCGACAGGAAATTCATCGAAATCCCGCCGCCCATCGTGCCTGCGCCGATCACGCCGACACGCTTGATATCGCGCGGCTGGACGTCGGCCCCGATGCCGTCGAT
Organism: Sphingomonas sp.; assembly: GCA_031364345.1. GTDB lineage: Bacteria > Pseudomonadota > Alphaproteobacteria > Sphingomonadales > Sphingomonadaceae > Sphingomonas_O. Next base: position 4,296 of record JANLWD010000033.1, on the reverse strand, counting down.
CTTTTGCGCCTGACGCTCGGCAAAAAAGATGTGACGCTGCGCCGCCGACTGGGTGCCGAACATCAGCTTGCTGAATTCCTGCCGCTCGAATGCCATGCCCTCGTCGAACGGCAAGCGTGTTGCCGCTTCGACGCAAGCGATGTTGGCGGCGGGTGCATCGAAGCCGCGGAATTTTTTCGCATTGGCTTTCGCAAAAGCGTCGATCGCGGCCGCATCGCCCTTGACCGGCATTGCGCGCGTCGGGCGTGGTCCCTTGGCGATGCATTCTTTGGCAAAGGCAAGCGCATCGGCAACGAGCGTATCTTCACCAGCAAGCCGGTCGATCAGGCCAACTTCGAGTGCTTTGGCGGCACTGATCGGCGCACCGCCGGCACACATTTCGACTGCCGTCGCGACACCTGCCACACGCGGCAAACGCTGTGTTCCGCCAGCGCCGGGGAGCAGGCCGAGTTTGACTTCGGGGGTTCCGATTTTCGCCGATGGCACCGCGATCCGATAATGACAGCCCAGCGTGACTTCGCATCCGCCGCCAAGCGCGGTGCCATGAATCGCCGCGACGACGGGCTTGGCGCAAGCTTCGATCGTGTCGACGACCTCGGGCAGCATCGGCATGACGGGGGGCTTGGTGAATTCGGTAATGTCCGCGCCCGCAAAAAAAGTCCGCCCGTCGCAGCGGATCACGACGGCCTTGATCGCGTCATCGGCCATTGCCTGCCTGATCCCGGCATCGAGGCCGATCCGCACGGCGGCGCCGAGCGCATTGACCGGGGGATTGTTGCTGACGATGACGAGAATGCCATCGTGCATTTCGGTAGTGATGGGGCTGTCGGTCATTATTTTTCTCCTGAAAGATCAGCCGGTCAGGGCCGAATAAAGCATCGTCTTGATTTCGCGGCGGACCGGGTAGCTGCTCGACGGCATCAATTGCGTCATGAAAATCATGATGACATCATCGACCGGATCGACGAAAAATGCCGTCGAAAACATGCCGCCCCAGTAAAATTCGCCAGCATTGCCTGGCATCATCGTCGCGGGCGCATCGATGACCGTGCCAAAGCCGAGGCCGAAGCCCATCCCCGCATTTTCGGCTTCGCTGAACAGACTTTTCGACATCTGCGTCAGGTCGCCGCCGCCCGGCAAGTGATTCGCCGTCATCAGTTTCATCGTGTGCGGCGCGACGATCCGGACATCGCCGAGCGCACCGCCGTTAAGCAGCATGCGCGCAAAGCGGTGATAATCGCCGATCGTCGACGTGAGGCCGCCACCGCCCGAAAAATAACCCGGCCGGCGCTGCCACGCTGACGTCGCGCCGGCATCATACATCTTCATCCGTGTCTGCGGGTGCCAGACATGACAATCGGGCACGCGGTCGAATTGCGCGGGCGCGACGTTGAATTGTGTATCGGTCATCCCGAGCGGGGCGAAAATATGCTCGGCGAAATAAGCATCTAGGCTTTGGCCCGACAGTTTTTCGACGACAGCACCGAGCACGTCGGTCGACACCGAATAATTCCACGCAGAGCCGGGATCGAATTCGAGCGGGAGCGCAGCCAACTGATCGACAAAAACATCGAGCGATTCGGTGTCGAGCCGCTCGAATCCCAGCTTGCGATAGGCCGCATCGATATTGCTGCGCTCCTGAAAACTATAGGTCAGACCCGAAGTGTGGCGCAGCAGATCGATCATCCGCATCGGCGCGGCGGGCGGGCGCGTGACGAAGGGCGTGTTGCCGCCGCCGCTGACGAAGACGCCCGTGTCGGCAAAAGCGGGCAGAACTTTGGCAACCGGATCCGACAATGCGACGATACCGCGTTCGACCAGTTGCATGAATGCGATCGACGTGACCGGCTTGGTCATCGACGCGATGCGGAAAATCGCATCGGCTTTCAGTTGTTCGCCGGCGCGCGCTTCGCCCATCACCGACAGATGCGCAATCTCGTCACCGCGGCCGATCAGCAGTGCGGCATGTGGAAAGCGGCCGCCTTCGATATATTTGGTGCGGATATGGTCATCGATCCGCGCCAGCCGGCCGGGATCGAAACCGAGATCATGCGGGTCGGTTACGGTCATGGTCATGCCGCGGTCTTTCCGGTTTCCTGCCGTGTGACCGGGTGCGAACTCGACAGTCCGCCGTCGACGGCAATCGCCTGTCCGTTGATGTAGCTTGCGGCGTCGCTGGCGAGGAACAATGCCGTCTGCGCGATTTCGATCGGCTGCCCCGCGCGGCGCAGGGGGTTCAGGCGACCGACTTTTTCCATCACGCCTTTTTCGCGCGCATATATGAACGCACGCTCGGTCATGCCGCTTTCGACGAGGCCGGGGCAGATCGCATTCACGCGCACGCCGGTCGCCGACAATTGCTGTGCGCTGGTCATGACAAGATTGATGACGCCGGCCTTCGACGCCGAATAGGCGGGGCATCCCGCGCCCGACCGGATGCCCGCAACACTTGCCGTGCAGATGATCGATCCGCCACGCCCGGCGTCCATCATTGCGCGCCCCGCATGTTTGATCATCAGAAACGGGCCGATCAGGTTGACGCGCAGGATTTCGGTCCACTCCTCGGCCGTATGATCGAAAATGCCGGTCAGCCCGCCCGAAATGCCGGCATTAGCATAAGCGATATCGACGCCGCCATAAGCCGTCTGGGCGGTCGTCACGAGTTTTTCGACGTCGCTTTCGTTACCGGCATCCATCTGCATCGCGGTGACGGTGCCACCGGCCGCTTCGATCGCGCGCGCGGTGGCATGTACGCTGTCGCTCTGGTCACCGATCACGAGCTTTGCCCCTTCGGCAGCGAACAGAATTGCGGTCGCGCGTCCGATGCCCGATCCCGCACCCGTGATGATGGCGACTTTTCCCGTTAATCTCATGCGCCTGCTTTCCCTGCGAAATCCCATGCGGCGGTCGCAAGATGCGGCACGCGTGTCGCCATTTCGGCGGCATGCGCCGACGATGCCGTGCCGGTCAGCACGCGTTTCTTGATGCCCTGCACGATTGACGCCAGCCGAAACAGGCCGAATGCGAAATACCAGTTGAGATCGGGCACGCCGTCGCGGCCAGTGGCCGCGCAATAGCGCTCGGTCATCGCTTCGATGGTCGGAATGCCGGTTTCGGGGCCGGAAAGTCCTTTCACGCCCGAACGTCCCTCGGGTTCGGTGACCCAATTCATCATCATATAGCTGAAATCGGCAAGCGGATCGCCCGTGGTCGACAATTCCCAGTCAAGCAGAGCGATGACTTTGGGCTCACGGGGTGCAAAAATCATATTGTCGATTCGGTAATCGCCGTGAACGATGCAGGTGCGCGTCTGTTCGGGGATCGTGCGTGACAGATAGGCGATCACCCGTTCCATGTCGTCCATTGGCTCGGTTTCGGCTGCGCGATACTGCTTGGTCCACCGCCCCACCTGCCGCTCGAAATAATTGCCCGGCTTGCCATAATCGCCGAGCCCCGTAGCGAGATGATCGACATTGTGAAGTGCCGCCAGCGTATCGATCATCGCGTAATAGAGTGCGGTGCGCTGCGCCGGCGTCATGTCGGGCAGGCTGCCGTCCCAGATCGTCCGCCCCTCGACCATGCCCATCACGTAAAACCAGCTGCCAAGGACCGCGTCATCGGTGCACAGTCCATAGGGCTTGGCCACCGGAAAGCCTGTCGGATAAAGCCCGGCGATGACGGCATATTCGCGATCGACGGCGTGCGCGCTGGGCAACAGCGGACCGAATGGCTTGCGGCGAAGAACATAGGCACCCGACGGGCTGTCGAGCCGGTACGTCGGATTCGATTGCCCGCCGGCAAATTTGCGAACGCTGACGGCGCCGGCGAACCCGGCGACATTGTGCGTCATCCACGCCGACAGCTTCGCTTCGTCGAGGACGTCCTGCCCGGTCGGTTCGATCGTTCCGACAAAATCCTGTTCGGCGTTCATGCGAACGTCACGACTGTCCGGACGCTGTCGCCGCCGCGCAGATCGTCGAAAGCCTCGTTGATCGCGCGCAGCGGCACGCGCTTGGCAATGATGCTATCGAGATCGAGCAGGCCGCGCAGATAGAAATCCACCAGCCGCGGAATATCGACCGGAAACCGGTTGCCACCCATCAGCGCGCCCTGCAGTTTCTTGCCCCCGAGCAAGTCGCGCGCTTCAAGGCCGACTTTATGCCCGAGCGGCATCATCCCGAGGATCGTCGCCGTTCCGCCGCGCCGCAAACTGGCGATGGCCAGCTCGCCCGAAGCCGGACGGCCGACGGCTTCGATGGCATGATCGACACCGCCCCTGGTCATGTCGGTAATCTG
>JANLWD010000019.1:0-23358 GCA_031364345.1 Sphingomonas sp. | reverse complement strand
CTGCGATAACCCATCCGATAGCAGGCAAAGATCATCGTATTTGCCGAGATCGGCTGTCCCGCCTTCTCGCCCGGGAAGACGAATTGTTCGTCTGATGCGAAGCGGCGTCTACGGAGCAACTCGGCAGCTTGGCGAGGCAGTGGTACAATGTGCTCGCGGTGCATCTTCATCCGGTCGGCGGGCACCCGCCAAAGCGGCTCGTCACCGGCCAAATTCTCGAACTCATCCCACGTGGCAAAGCGGGTTTCGCCGGTCCGCGCCCAGGTAAGCAGCGTGAAAGTGAGTGCATCGCGCGTGACTTCGCGGCGATACGGTCCGTTCTCTCCATCATAATCGCGAATTGCGCGAAACAGAGCGGGCATTTCGCGCAACGCGACGCGCGGCATGTGCCGGACGCGGGGTTTAGGCTTGAGCGCCCCAAGCAGATGCACGCTCGGATCGTCCTTGGCCCACCCGTTCGCGATCGCGAAACGGAAGACCTGGCCAATTCCTTGCTTAAGCCGACGACTGATATCAAGCGCGCCGCGCGCCTCAACCTGCCGGATGACCGAGAGGATGATAGGGGCCGTGATACTGCCGATCGCCTGTTCGCCGATCACCGGCAGCACGTCACGCTCCATCCGTCGCCAGACGCGATCGGCATGTGCAGGGCATAAGCCTGCTTCACGGTTGGCGTGCCAACAGCGCGCTATCTCGGCGAAGGACTGTCCCGACGCCTTAAGGGTATTGGCGGACGCGCGTGGCGCAGGATCGATTCCGCGGTCGAGTTCGACCTTCGCCGCGTTGCGTTTCGAGCGCGCGGCAGCAAGCGACACGGCCGGATATTGACCGAGAGCGAGCGTATTTTCTCGGCCATTTGCGCGGTATTTTAGCCGCCACAGCTTCGACCCGTTGGGCTTCACCAGCAGGAACAAACCGCCACCGTCGAAAAGCTTGAAAGGCTTGCTGCGACGTTCTGTGTAGCGGACTTCGAGTTCTTTAAGGGGCATTGGGAGTACCGGCGTTTTGTGAGATTTGGGGGTATCGTGCCTATGATACCCCCAAATGCAAATCGTCGTGGGGGGATTTGGGTGGACTCAACGGGACGCTGGAAGCCCGCCAAAGATGTTGTAAATTCTTGAATTTGCTTGAAAAAAGAACGCCACCGAACGTCCATGGACGTTGGTGGCAAAACCGCCAAAAATGGCGGTTGGTAGCGGAGGAGGGACTCGAACCCCCGACCCCAGGATTATGATTCCCGTGCTCTAACCAGCTGAGCTACTCCGCCTCGCCTAAGCGAAGCGCGCGTATAGGCACGGGGGTTGCGGGGGTCAACGGCCCTCGGCATAGGCACGTGGATGCACGACATCAAAATGATCCGCGACAATCCGCAGGCCTTTGACGCGGGGATGGCGCGACGCGGATTGTTGCCTATCGCGGGAAGCCTGCTGACGCTCGATGCGCAAAAACGCATGTCGATCCAGCAGACCGAAGTCGGGCAAGCGCGGCGCAAGCATTTGTCTCAGGAATTCGGGACACTGAAATCGCGGGGTCATGATATTCCCGCCGAACTGATCGCTGAACTAGAGACATTGAAAAGCGACATTCCGGTCGGCGAAGACATGGTCGCTCGGATCGATGCGGAGCTTATCAGTATACTTGCCGCTCTGCCGAACCTGCCCGCAAATGATGTGCCCGACGGCCCCGATGAAGAAAGCAACATCATTGTTCACACGCGCAGGTTACCCACGCAATTCGCGTTCGACGCACGCGAACACGCCGACTTCGGTCCACAACTCGGCGTCGATTTCGAAGCAGCGCAGGCCGTTGCGGGTGCCCGCTTTGTATATCTGCGCGGACACGTCGCGCGGCTGTCGCGAGCACTCGGGCAGTTCATGCTCGACATACATACCAGCGAATATAGCTATGAAGAGGTCGCGCCACCGCTACTGGTCCGCGATGATGCGCTTATCGGCACCGGGCAGCTGCCAAAATTCGCCGACGACCAGTTCCGCACCACTGATGGCCGCTGGCTGATCCCGACCGCCGAAGTCCCGTTGACGAACCTGGTCCGCGAGAAAATCCTGACCGAAAGCGAATTGCCATTACGCTTCGCCGCGCTCACACCTTGTTTTCGGTCGGAAGCTGGCGCAGCCGGACGTGATACGCGAGGGCTGATCCGTCAGCATCAGTTCGACAAGGTCGAGCTCGTATCGATCACGAATCCCGAAGCGTCCGCCGCAGAGCACGAACGCATGACGCAAGCCGCCGAGGCAATCCTCGACCGGTTGGCCCTACCCTACCGGCGGATGCTTTTGTGCGCGGGCGACATGGGATTCACGGCACAAAAGACCTACGACCTCGAAGTCTGGTTGCCAGGGCAGTCAGCATATCGCGAAATTTCGTCCTGTTCGAATTGTGGCGATTTTCAAGCGCGGCGCATGAACGCGCGGTACAGGGCGGGCCCGAAGGACAATCGTTTCGTTCATACGCTGAACGGGTCGGGCGTCGCTGTCGGCCGCGCGCTGGTCGCTGTGCTCGAAAACTACCAACAGGAAAACGGCAGCGTTGCGGTGCCCGATGCCTTACTGCCCTACATGGGCGGCCTCACCAAATTGGAGCCATGATGCGCATTCTGCTGACCAATGACGACGGCATTTACGCGCCTGGTCTGAAAATTCTCGAGACAATCGCCCGCTCATTGAGCGACGAGATCTGGATCGTCGCGCCACAGGAAGAACAATCGGGCGCGGGGCATTCGCTGACGCTGTCACGACCCGTCCGCGTCCGCCGCCACGATGACCGGCGTTTTTCGGTCAGCGGAACGCCGACCGATGCCGTGATGATGGCGCTCGGTGTGGTGATGAGCGATGTGAAGCCCGACCTGATCCTGTCGGGCGTCAATCGCGGTGCGAACCTGGCCGAGGACGTGACTTATTCGGGAACCGTCTCCGCGGCGATGGAAGGAACGCTCGCGGGATACCGGTCGATCGCGCTAAGCCAGGTCTATGCCCGCGAAGGCATGGGCGACACCGTGCCGTTCGCCGCAGCCGAGGCGTGGGGCGAAAGGGTTCTGCGCCCGCTGATCAGCGCTGACATGCCACCGCGAACGCTCATCAACGTAAATTTCCCGGCGCTCTCACCTGACCAAGTCAAGGGCGTGAAAGTCGTCGAACAAGGCTTTCACGATTACGGCCGTGCCAAGATCGTCAAAGGCACAGATCCGCGCGGATACCCCTATTACTGGTTCGGCCTTGGTCATGTCGCGCATGTACCGGGTCACGACACCGATCTTGAAGCGATCAACGATGGCTATGTCACCGTGACGCCGCTGCACCTCGACCTGACGCATTACCAGTCGATGGCGACGCTTTCCGACGCACTTGCCGGTGCATAAGCGAGCGGCGCTGATTGTTGCGCTGACGTTAGCCGGATGTGTTCCCGCCGGCGCGCCACGCGTTTCTGATCGCGACGCGACCAAGCGTCCGCCGACCCCGCGGATCGAGCCGCTCATGGACGGCCTGATCGATGAAACCCCGATCTGGGAAGCGCGCCCGGTTACGGCAAACGCGGCAATGGTCGCTTCAACGATTTATGTCGTCAAATCCGGTGACGGCCTTCGCGCAGTCGGTGAGGCAACGGGTGCAGGATCGGAAACAATCGCCCGCGTGAACGGGCTCAGCGCCCCATATCTGTTGAAACCCGGGCAAGTGCTGCGCATTCCCGCCGGGCGCTATCACCGCGTCGGTACGGGTGAAACCGGCATCGCCATCGCGCGCGCTTATGCGATCCCGTGGAGCGCGATCGTCACAGCGAACAATCTTGCCGAACCCTATGTCTTGCGCGTGGGTCAGCGCCTCCTGTTACCCGGTGCCGCAATGCCGACCGCGGAGATGCGCGCGGCGGCGTTCAGGATCGACATCGACGATATCGCAACGGGCGGCGCGCCAGCACAGGTGATGACCACGCCAGTCGCCGAAAATCCATCCTCCGGTTTCACCGGGCGATTTGTCTGGCCGGTCACCGGTTCTGTGGCCGAAAGGTTCGGACCGCTGGGCACGGGTCGCGTCAATCGTGGCCTTGAAATTACAGCCCCGATTCGAAGCGAAATTCGCGCCGCCGCTGACGGCATGGTCGCTTTTGTCGGCAATGGAGGCTCGGCGGGCTATGGCGGCCTCATCCTCGTTCGCCACGGCAATGGCTGGATTAGCGTCTATGGCCGGGCAGCGCAGGCCGCCGTCACGCGCGGTCAGGTTGTCAAGGCTGGCCAAACGATCGGCAGCGTCGGCGATGACGCCAGACTTCATTTCGAGCTTCGGAAAAATCGCGTCCCGGTCGATCCCGTGCAATACCTGCCGCCGCATTGACGCCTGCATTTTGCGCGGATGCCTGCAGCCGGTTTATACGTTGTCATCCCTGTCTCGCTTCGGACTCGTCAAGACGCGGATTTCCCCTTACTGGCGACCGTTCACATGGCAACGATCCTTCCTCTCCCACCAAAAGTCGGCATGGTTTCACTTGGCTGTCCCAAGGCACTGGTCGACAGTGAGCGCATCCTGAGCAAGCTGCGTGCCGACGGTTACGGGCTGTCGCCCGATTATGCTGGCGCTGACGTCGTGCTCGTCAATACCTGCGGGTTTCTCGACAGTGCCAAGGAAGAATCGCTCGAAGCCATCGGCGAAGCAATGGCCGAAAATGGCCGGGTTATCGTGACCGGATGTCTTGGCAAAGAAGCCGACATGATCCGTGCGCGCTTTCCCAACGTGCTCGCGATCAGCGGCGCGCATCAATATGAAGCTGTCGTCGATGCGGTGCATGACGCCGCGCCAATGCCCGCCAACGCCTTCCTCAATCTGGTGCCCGACAGCGGATTGAAACTCACCCCGCGACACTACAGCTATCTCAAGATTTCCGAAGGCTGCAATCACCGTTGCGCATTTTGTATAATCCCGAGCATTCGTGGCGACCTCGTCAGTCGTCGCCCCGACGCCATCCTCCGCGAGGCCGAAAAGCTGGTCGCAGCGGGGACGAAAGAACTGCTGGTGATTTCGCAGGACACCTCGGCATATGGTGTCGACATCAGGCACCAGCCACGCGAATGGCATGGTCGCGAAGTCCGCGCGCACATGACGGACCTTGCGCGTGAGTTGGGCTCATTGGGTGCGTGGGTGCGGCTGCATTATGTCTATCCCTATCCGCATGTCGATCAGGTCATTCCGCTGATGGCCGACGGGTTGGTTACGCCTTATCTCGACATCCCTTTTCAGCATGCTGCGCCGTCGGTTCTGAAAGCGATGAAGCGTCCGGCGAATGAAGCCAGAGTGCTGGAACGCATCCATAACTGGCGCAAAATTTGTCCTGATATTACGCTTCGGTCGACCTTCGTCGTCGGATTTCCCGGTGAGACCGAAGCCGATTTTCAATATTTGATGGATTGGCTGACCGAGGCTCAACTGGACCGTGTCGGCGCGTTCCGGTTCGAACCTGTCGAGGGCGCGACAGCAAACGCCCTGCCCAATCCGGTGCCCGAAGCAGTCAAGGAAGAGCGTTATGCCCGCCTGATGGCGCTGACAGCGCGGATTAGCGCGGAAAAACTGGCGGCGAAAATCGGACGGACAGTCGACGTCATTATCGATGAAGTCGATAGTGACGGTGGCGCGACGGGCCGGTCCCAGGCTGATGCACCTGAAATCGATGGATCGGTGTTTCTTCGCGATGCTGGCGGTATTGTTCAGGGCGACATCATACCGGTCGAAATCGAGGATGCTGACGAACACGACCTGTTCGGCGTGCCTGCATGATCGACTTTTCGACGCTGCTCGTTGCTGACAAGTCGCAGAGCGCGCGCACTATCCACATTGTTGATCCGGCGGGTTACGATACGTGGCTCAGCGCTCAGCCTGAACGTCACCGTACTGCTATCTTTGCACAGGGACTAAAACCCGTTGGCAACGCGCACGCAATCCTGCAGGGCGAACAGCCCGATGACTGGCATGTCGTGTCAGTGGTGGCCGACGCCACATCATTATCGCCGTGGTGCCTTGCCAAACTTGCGGAGGTCCTGCCCGAAGGGACTTATCGCATCGAAGGAGGGGCACCCGGCATCGGTGCACTTGGCTGGATACTCGGTCAGCACAAATTCGACCGCTATCTCAAAAACGACACGCCCCGCGGCCCACGTATTCTTCTGACGTGCGACGTCGCACAAATCGAAGCAATCGTTCGTGAAGCCGAAGCCGTCGCGCTGGTCCGCGATCTGGTCAACACGCCCGCGGCCGATATGGGGCCAGCCCACCTCGAGGCGCAAGCGGCGGCGATTGCAGAAGCACATGACGCGGTGTTGACTGTCACAAAGGGCCACGCACTCGAAACCGGATTTCCGATGATCCATAGCGTCGGCGCGGCAGCGGCACGCGAGCACGCGCCACGGCTGATCGAGATCGAATGGGGAAATCCTGCAAATCCGCGCGTCGCCATCGTCGGCAAAGGCGTGACGTTCGATTCGGGCGGTCTCGATATCAAACCGTCGTCGGGCATGCGCCTGATGAAAAAGGATATGGGCGGTTCCGCGCACGCACTCGCTCTTGCCCGACTGATCATGCGTGCCCGATTGCCAGTGCGGCTCCACATGCTGATCCCTGCGGTCGAAAATGCGATTTCGGGCAACGCCTTTCGTCCCGGCGACATCCTGACCTCCCGCAACGGATTGACTGTTGAGATTGCAAATACCGATGCCGAAGGGCGCCTGGTCCTTGCCGATGCGCTGACCAAAGCAAGTGAGGACAATCCGGTGCTCATTATCGATTTTGCGACGCTGACGGGTGCGGCGCGCGTCGCGCTGGGTCCCGATTTGCCTGCGACATTCGGAAATGACGAAATGGCGACGTCGGCGTTGCTTGCTTCGGCCACGAGCGTTGCCGATCCGTTGTGGCAGCTTCCGCTTCACACCGGATATGACGACATGTTGAAATCGGACATTGCCGACTTGAACAACGCACCCGATGGCGGGTTTGCGGGCGCAATCACTGCCGCGCTTTTTCTCCAGAAATTCGTGCCCGCGGCGACGCCGTGGATTCATATCGATACGTTCGCTTGGCGTCCCGTAACCAAGCCCGGACGTCCCAAAGGGGGTGAGGCGCTCGGTTTGCGCGCAGTGTGGGCGATGCTCTGCGCTCGGTTCGTTTGATCCGCGCAACCAGTTTTGCACTGGCGCGTTGTCTCAGGAACCTCGCAAGGAATTTTCGAAGTGCGCGACCCGATCCTGGCAGTGTGGATGCAGACATTGATCGATTATGTCCGGTCGGGCCATCCCGATCTGACGAACCGTCAGATGGCTTTGCTACTTGTCGTCTACCTCACTCCCGGGCCGCACACCGTACGCGGTATCGCCAAAGGTTTGGATGTATCAAAACCGGTCGTCACGCGCGCCTTGAACAGGTTGGGGTCGCTGGGCTATCTCCGCCGTCAGCGTGACGAAGCCGACCGGCGAAATATTTTCGTCGCACGTACGGACGAAGGGGCAGATTTTCTTGACGAATTCGGGCGGCTCATTGCCGACAGACCACAGCTCGCCGGATCGCGACTTACCGGTCCAAAAAGCGCCGCAGCGTAGGCGTTTTCACCTGGCGGGGCATTCCGCGCCTCTGGATCCATCGGTCGACGCCGTGCGGGACGATCTTGCCGATGTCGAATTAGCCGACAGAGTTTTTGCACCCCATTACGCCCAATCGCTTGCATTTCGCGCGCGAGCCGATTGCGCGCTGCGCGTTCAGCCGACCAACAATGCCGTGATCATTCGCTCGATCAGCAGCGGCGAAATCGTCAACGTATTCGATATCAGCGGCGGTTGGGCCTGGGTCCGTGCAGCGGGCTTTATGGGCTATGTGATGGCAGAAACGATCGAGCCGTCATGACCAGTATTTTCATTGACGGGGCCGCTGGCACCACGGGGCTCGAAATCGAAGCGCGCCTTGCGGGGCGATCCGAATTCACGATCATCGCGCTTGACGACGGACAACGCAAAGATGCGTTGGCTCGGCGCGATGCGCTGAACGCGGCGGATATCGTGGTCCTCTGTCTCCCCGATGATGCTGCGCGCGAAGCGGTGGCGATGATCGACAATAAGACAACGCGCGTGATTGATGCATCGACCGCACACCGGACTGCCAAGGGCTGGACATATGGTTTTCCCGAGCTGGGTCATGATGTCGCAAGCGCGATGCGTGTTTCGAATCCCGGATGCTATTCGACCGGTTTCGTCGGGCTGATCGCGCCATTGATCCGTGCGCGGCTGATCGGGCCGGGCGCACCGATCATGTGCAATGCCGTGTCGGGCTATTCAGGCGGTGGAAAAGCGATGATCGCCGAATTCGAAGCCGGCGGCAGTTCGGCCTGGCGGACCTATGCACTGAAGCTTGCGCACAAACATATCCCGGAAATGCAGGCGCAGTGCGGGCTGACCAATCCACCCTTGTTCGTACCGGCAGTCGTCAACACCTATCGCGGGATGATCGTTGACGTCCCGCTATTCGGTGCAAATCCGAAGGCTATTCGCGAAACCTTGAGCGAGGCTTATGCCGAGTCGCCTGTGGTCAATCTGAATACGATTGATAGCGACACGCTGGCGATCGAACATGCGGCGGGCACCGACCGGCTCGATCTGTTCGTTTTCACAAACGGATCTCAGACGCGGCTGACGGCTGCGTTCGACAATCTTGGCAAAGGGGCCGCGGGTGCCGCGGTGCAAAGCCTGAACTTGATGGCGGGGCTTCCCGAAACTGCCGGGCTGCGCCTTTAACGATCTAAAGTCTTTCATACGAGCGGACGTGGCACAATACCTGCGCGGATAAATCGCATGCCGCCGATCCTACATCTCACCCTTGGCACGGCGGTGAGCATACCATTTCTGCACATTGGCATTATGTTGCGAAAGCGTGTCGGCGAATGCCGAACTGCCGTCACCCTGCGCCACGAAATACAAGGCACTCGACGGCTCGGGATCAAGCGCCGCTTTGATCGAGTCCACTCCCGGATTGGCGATCGGCCCAACCGGTAACCCCGTCTTTCGATAGGTGTTATAATCGTTTGGCGTGTCGAGTTCGGATTTCAGGATCCGGCGACCGAGCGGTTTTCCCTTAGTTATGGGGTAGATAACGGTCGGATCAGCCTGCAGCGGCATGCCGCGCTTCAGCCGATTGGTATAAACCGCCGCCACCAATCTTCGCTCGGATGCGCGCGCAGTTTCCTTTTCGATGATCGACGCAAGGATAATCGCTTGTTCGGGTGTCACAACTGCGGCAGTCGGTTTGCGCGCGGCCCATGCGTTGGCAAGCGCTGTCTGCATCGCTTTCTGCATCCGTCCAAGGACAGCCGATCGTGCCTCGCCGCGCGTATAGGCATAACTGTCGGGAAGCACCGTTCCTTCGCGTGGGACATCGATCGTGCCCGTCAGCAATTCGGTTGCCAGCAAGCGTTCGTAAACGACGATCGACGGCATCCCTTCGGGTATTGTCACGAAGCGCTGAAGCGTTCGGCCCGACTGGAGCAGCGCAAGAATGTCGCCGTCACCCATCCCCTGTTTGATGCTGTATTCGCCCGGCTTTATCGGCTCGTCTGATCCGAACAATTTGGCAATCCGGACAAATGCCTGCGCCGACCCGATGGCGCCGGCGCTTTCCAATGTCCTCGCCGCGGCGGTCAGGCTTGACCCCGGTGCGATCGCGACCGTGACATCACGATCGGCGCTGCTGCCCCGTGTCAGGATCAGCGCCGCACCGACAATTGCAAGCACCAGCACGCCGATGACGAGCAATCGACGCATCAGATCGCACGCATGACCAGCGACGCATTCGTCCCGCCAAAGCCGAAGGAATTATTGAGCACGGCTTTCACAACGCGTTTTTTGGCGACGTGCGGAACGAGATCGACACCGACACAACTCTCACTCGGGTTGTCGAGATTGAGCGTGGGCGGAACGATCTGATCGCGTATGGCCAGAATGCAGAAAATGCTTTCGACCGCGCCCGCGCCTCCAAGCAGATGGCCGATCGCCGATTTTGTCGAACTCATCGACATCGTCGCGGTTGCCGTGCCGAACAGACGTCGCACTGCGCCAAGCTCGAGTTCATCACCGAGTGGTGTCGATGTGCCGTGCGCATTGACATAATCGATGTCGGACAAGCTGAGGCCCGATTTGCGCATCGCCATTTCCATCGACCGAAATGCCCCCGACCCTTCTGGATGCGGGGCCGTCACATGGTAAGCGTCGCCCGACAATCCATAACCGATGATCTCGGCATAGATTTTCGCGCCACGTGCTTTGGCATGCTCATATTCCTCGAGCACGACGACACCCGCCCCTTCGCCCATCACAAAGCCATCACGATCACAATCATAAGGACGCGATGCCTTTTCGGGCGTATCGTTAAACCCCGTCGACAGCGCTCGTGCCTGAGCAAACCCGGCTATCCCGAGCGGGCAGATCGCACCTTCGGCGCCACCGGCCAGCATGACGTCGGCATCATCGTCGCGGATCATGCGCGCAGCGTCGCCAATCGAATGCGCTCCGGTTGAACAGGCCGTTACAACGGCATGGTTCGGGCCCATCAGGCCATATTTTATGCTCACCTGTCCCGATATCAGGTTGATCAGCCGGCCATGGACGAAGTGCGGCGATACACGGCCAGGCCCCTTGTTTTCACAGACAAGCGACTCACTTGCGATGCCGGGCAGGCCTCCGATACCCGATCCGATTGAACATCCGGCGCGGAAACGCTCGGCCTCGCTCATATCAGTCAGGCCGGCGTCTTCGAGTGCCTGCCCGGCAGCATCGATGCCATAAATGATGAACGGATCGACTTGTCGCTGAACCTTGTGGTCGACCCGTTTGTCGGGGTCGAAGCCGTAAGGATGATCCGCCGGTTTGACTTCGCAAGCAATCGTGCATTTCTGGTTCGACGGATCGAACCGCGTGATCCGCGCAGCGCCGGATTTGGATGCCAGAATATTGGCCCACGCCGTTTCGACGTCAGCGCCCAACGGCGTGACCAATCCTAACCCCGTGACGACAACTCGCCGCATGTCCGCCTCCAATGGCAAAACGGCTCCCAAGCAAAAGCAGGGGAGCCATTTCGGGAAAAATTTGACGGCACCCCGACTAGCGGGCTGCCCAGATCAGGCCTTGTTCGTGTCGATGAACGCAATCGCATCTTTTACCGTTGCGATCTTTTCGGCCGCATCGTCGGGAATTTCAACGCCGAATTCTTCTTCAAACGCCATGACAAGCTCGACAATATCGAGGCTGTCCGCACCGAGATCATCGATAAAACTCGATTCCACGGTTACTTTGTCGGCATCGACGCCAAGATGCTCGACAACAATTTTCTTAACCCGATCGGCGGTCTCGCTCATGAAGGCACCCTTCTGTTCATGACAATATGAATTCCGTCATCGCCCTAATCGCCCCGCATGGGGTGCGCAAGTCCCGGTTCATCCGCGGCCCAGCATGAAATCGACGATGCCGCCCAGCGACCGGAAACCATTGAGTGCGATCCCATCGGCTTTGACACCGGCGGGAAGCCAGGCGCGTTCAAAACCTAGTTTTGCCGACTCTTTAAGACGCAAGGCGGCATGCGAAACAGGGCGTACTTCGCCAGACAGCGCAACTTCGCCGAACGCAACGACGTCGGACGGCACCGGACGTTCGCTGAACGCGCTGACAAGCGCGGCCGCAACTGCGAGATCGGCAGCAGGATCGCTGAGCCGGTAACCGCCCGCGATATTCAGATAGACTTCAGCCGACGACAGCGACAGGCCGCACCGCGCCTCCAACACCGCGAGGATCATTGCAAGGCGACCGGCATCCCAGCCGACAACCGCACGACGCGGCGTTGCGCCGCTCGCGAGCCGAACCGTGAGCGCCTGCACTTCCACCAGAACCGGGCGCGTGCCCTCAAGTGCGGGAAAAACGACAGTTCCGGCAACCGCCTCGCCGCGCGAGGTCAGGAACAGCGACGACGGGTTACCGACTTCACCCAGCCCATCCTCGCCCATTGCAAACACGCCGATTTCGTCGGTGCCGCCAAAGCGGTTCTTGATCGCGCGCAGAATGCGGTACTGATGGCTGCGCTCGCCCTCAAAGCTGAGCACCGTATCGACCATATGTTCGAGCACGCGCGGACCGGCAATGCTGCCGTCCTTGGTCACGTGACCGACGAGGACTACCGCCGACCCGCGCTCCTTGGCAAAGCGGATAAGTTCGCCCGCCGATGCCCGCACCTGACTGACGGTGCCGGGGGCGCCTTCGATCAGGTCCGAATGCATCGTCTGGATCGAATCGATTACGAGCAGGTCGGGCGCCTTTGGAAACGTCGCAAGGATATCACGAACCGACGTCGCGGCCGCAAGTGCAACGGGCGCGTTGCCGAGACCGAGCCGTTGTGCGCGCAAGCGAACCTGATCGGCCGCTTCTTCGCCCGAAACATAGGCCACCGACTTGCCCGCAAGCGCCAGTTTGGCCGCAGCCTGAAGCAGCAACGTCGACTTGCCGATCCCCGGATCACCCCCGATGAGTGTCGCCGACCCCGCGACAAAGCCGCCCCCAAGCGCCCGATCGAGTTCAGCGATCCCGCTTGGCATCCGGTCGGGAAGCCGCGTTTCGCTGTCGAGCGGAACAAGCTGGACCGCACGACCACCGTTTTGCAGGTTATGCTTGGCCGAAAACGGTGTCACGACACCGCCGGCGTCCTCGACCAATGTATTCCAGCCCAGACAATCGTCGCACTGGCCCGCCCATTTGGACGCAACCGAACCACATGCCTGACAGACATATCGCTTTTGCGGACGCGCCACCTAAATCTGGCTCAACTTCGGAAGTGATGCGACATCGTTGTCGCTGGCAACATTGCCGTAGCGGGCGAGCGCTTCGACCGGCGAAACCTCATCAAGATCACGCATACCCGTATCGATGTTGAGGTCGCGGAACTTACGCGCTGTCACTAAAGTCCGCGTCTCAAAACTGCTCACGAAGCTATTGTAATTATTGACTGCGCTGGTGAGGCCACCACCGACTTTGCGAAGATCACCAGCGGCTTTTGCCAACCGTTCATATAATTCCTTGCCGAGCTCGCCGATCTGGCGGGCTTCCTTCGCCATTTTCTCCTGCCGCCAGACGGCCGCGACGGTTCGCGCAATCGCAATGAGATTGGTCGGCGTGGCTAGCAGCACTTTTTTATCGAACGCGAAATCCCAGAGAGTCGGATCATGTTCGAGTGCCGCCGACAGAAAATGTTCGCCCGGCACAAACATGATCACATAATCGGGCGCGTCGGCAAATTGATTCCAATACGCCTTGTTCCCAAGCGCATTTACATGCGCGCGCATCGACGCCGAGTGCGCGGCCAATGCAATGATGCGTTCGCCTTCATCGACAGCACCAAAGGCATCCTGATATGCATTGAGCGAGACCTTCGCGTCGATGACAAGCGACTGCCCACCGGGAATGTTGATGATGACATCAGGACGCAGACGTCCGCTTTCGCCTTCAACACTGACTTCGGTTGCGAAATCGGCATGTTCGGACAAGCCACAGCTTTCGAGTACATTCTTGAGTTGCTGTTCGCCCCAGCGACCGCGTGCTTTGGGTGCATTTCGCAGCGCATTGACGAGCTTGGCAGCCTCGGAAGACACGCGCTCGGTTCCGGTCCGCATCGATTCGATCTGACCCTGCAGCAGACCGAAAGCATCACGCCGTTCGGCTTCGACTTTGGTGACGGTTTCCTCGTAACGCGCCAGCCGCTCATGCACCGGCTGAAGCAGCGCCTTAAGCCCCTGCCCGGTCGTTTCCTCGGACTGCTTGAAGCGTGCGTCAGCACGGTCGAGAAATTGGCGCTGTGCCGATTCGAGCAGCTTGCTACCGACTTCGGAAAATTGTGCCGATAATGCTTCGCGAGCCGCCGCCATTTCTTCGAGCCTCGCCTCGAAAGCTGCTTCGCGCGCCGCGCTACCCGCGCGATGCTCAGCATGTGCACGCAGCGCTTCGTCACGTTCCTTGGTCACTTCGGCAAGCATTTGCCGGTGAAGCACAGATTGGTCGGCATGTACGCGCAGTGCCGCCACTTCGCGCCCGATAAACAGCCACGCAACCAAAGCGCCGACGGCAAGCGCCACGACAACGGCGAGTATAATTTCAAAAGTCATGTTGGAACATTACCGGAACTTTGTGGCGGGTCAACTTTCCCGGCGAGCCATCATCCCAAGCGCGGTCAGCTTTTTGCGTAGTGTATTGCGGTTGATGCCGAGCAGATCGGCGGCGCGCAGCTGATTTCCGCGTACGGCGTGCAACGTCGCGGCAAGCAATGGCCGTTCGACCTCGGCAAGAATTCGATCGTACAGACCGGGCGGCGGAAGCTCGCTGCCGAACTGGACGAAATAGCGCGCGAGATACTGTTCGATCGTGCGTTCGAGCGCGTCGGCGATGTCGGGTCGATGATCCGACTGACCACCGAATTGCGCCGATATCGCCGAAACGGGTATCACGGGGTCCCGAACGATGGCAGCAAGGCGGCGCATCAGATTTTCGAGCTCGCGCACATTGCCGGGCCAGGAGTGCTCGACGAGCTGCATCGTCGCAGCATCGCTGAGCCGTTTGCGCGGAAGCCCTTCGGCAGAGGCGCGATCGAGAAAATGTTGCGCCAGCAAGCCGATGTCGTCGCGGCGCTGTCGCAGTGGTGGTAGGTTGATCGGCACGACATTCAGCCGATAAAACAGATCCTCGCGAAATTGACCGCTGGCAATGAGTTCGGACAGGTTCTTGTGAGTTGCAGCGATGATACGAACGTCGACCCCGATCGTGCGCGTGCCGCCGACCGTGGTGAATTCGCCCGATTGAAGGACCCGGAGCAGCCGAGTTTGAGCATCTATCGGCATGTCACCGATTTCATCGAGAAAAAGTGTCCCGCCCGCTGCCTGCTCGAAACGGCCTGCGCTGCGCGCGAGGGCACCGGTGAATGCCCCGCGTTCATGTCCGAAAAGTTCGGCTTCGATCAACTCGCGCGGGATGGCAGCCATGTTGATGGCCAGAAAGGGCTTGGCTTTGCGCCGCCCGAGATCATGCAGCGCCCGCGCCACAAGCTCTTTACCGGTTCCTGATTCGCCGAGGATGAGCACCGTTAGATCGGTCGGAACCACCCGGGCAATCATCCGGTAAACGTCCTGCATCGCGGCCGACCGGCCGATCAGCGGCAGATCGGCATCCTCCGACGGTGCGGTGTCGAAATTCTGCCCGCGTCGCGCGAGCCCGTCGCGAACGGCACGGCACAGTTCATCGAGGTCGAACGGTTTCGGCAGATATTCGAACGCACCCTGTTCGGTCGCACGCACTGCCGTTGTCAGTGTGTTTTGTGCCGAAAGGACGATGACCGGCAAGTCAGGACGTTTCGCAAGGATCGACGGAACGAGATCAAGTCCATTACCATCGGGAAGCACGACATCGGTAATCAGCACGTCAGGCACGAAATATTCGAGCATGCTGACCTGCTCGGCAACGGTGGCGGCAGTCCGGACGTCGTGCCCTTCGCGTCGCAATGCTTCGGTCACGACCATGCGGATCGCAGCGTCATCGTCGACGACAAGGATTTTTGCGCGGGTCACCCGGCCAGCGGCAACAGGATGCGAAATACCGTGCGTTCGGGCGTGCCCTCGCGGGCGAACTGGATGATGCCACCGTTGTCGCGCACGAGTTTGTCGACGAGCGCGAGGCCGAGCCCGCGGCCCGACGATTTCGACGAAACGAACGGTTCGAACAGATGTTCGGCGATTTCCGGCGACGGTCCGGGGCCGTCGTCAATGATGCAGAGTTCGATCGGAACCTTCAGGCGGAGGCCGTCGCGGCCGGGAAGCGACACACCTTGGCGATACCGAGTCGTCAAAAGGACCGTCCCCTGCTGTTCCGATGGCACCGCTTCGGCGGCATTTTTCAACAGATTGAGCACGATCTGTATCATCGAATCGCGGTTGACGAGCACGGGCGGCAATGACGGGTCATATGCATCGCGAATGTTGATCCGTTCGCCAAATCCGGTTTCGGCGAGCGCACGGACATGGTCGAGTATGGCGTAGATATTCTCCGCCTTTCGGGTGAGCGCACGCCCATCGGTAAACGCTTCCATCCGGTCGATCAGCGTGGCGATGCGATCGACTTCGTCGCGGATAAGCTTCGTCAGCGCATTGCCGTCTCGGCCGACGGCCTGGTCGAGCAATTGCGCCGCGCCGCGAATGCCCGACAGCGGATTTTTGATTTCGTGTGCCAGCATGGCCGCGGCGCCAGTTGCCGCACGCACACCGCTGCGCCGCTCGCCCATCGCCTGCGCACTTGCCGCGCTGTTAAGCGAGACAAGCCGCCAGCCGTCATGATCGGGCAGCGGATTGGCGTGAAAATCGACATTAAGCTTTGTCCCCCGCTGCGTTTCGACAACGCAATCATAGGCGACGAACACCGCTTCCTCTCGCAATCCGGCAAGGCAGGAGTCGGGCAGTTTCAAAACGATACCAAGCGGTTTGTGGCGCAGGTGGGAGGCACTGGCGTTCAACAGCATTTCAGCAGCGGCATTGACGCCCGAAATGCAGCCGTCGGGACCGAGCACGATCAGCGCGCCGGGCATCGCCGCGATCAGTGCCTCAGGGCTTGGCCCCGTTGGCACTGCGGTCAGGCGGCTGCGCGCGACAGCCACGGATCATAAAAACGGGCGAGCATGTCGAGCACGACTGCGCTTTCGGGCACTTGGTTGACGGCATTGCGGAACTCGGCCGAACCGTGAAGTCCCTTGGTATACCAGCCGATATGTTTGCGTGCGAGATTGACGCCGGTCACTTCGCCATAATGGTCGAGCATGGCACGGTAATGCGCGGTTATCAGGTGATATTGTTCTTCGATCCCCGGATCGGCCGGGACATGCTGGCCGGTCAGCGCTGCCATGACCTGGCCGAGCAGCCAAGGCTTTCCATAAGCGCCGCGCCCGATCATGACGCCGTCAGCTCCCGACTGGTCGAGTGCGGCGTGCGCGTCCTCGGTGGAGCAAATATCGCCATTGACGATTACCGGTATCTTAACCGCGTTCTTGACGCAGCGGACGAATGCCCAGTCGGCGCTGTCCCGGTACATCTGATTTCGCGTCCGGCCATGCACAGTAATCATGCGCGCACCCAGATCCTCGGCGATATGCGCAAGTTCCGGCGCGTTCAGGCTGCTGTGGTCCCATCCCATGCGCATCTTAACAGTGACCGGCACATCGACAGCGTTGACCGTGGCCGCGATGAGGCGCGCGGCGAGCGGCAAGTCGCGCATCAGCGCCGAACCCGCATCGCCGTTGACGACTTTTTTTACCGGGCAACCCATGTTGATGTCGATAATCGCGGCCCCGCGGTCGGCATTAAGCTTTGCGGCTTCGGCCATTTCATGCGGCGTGCATCCGGCGAGCTGCATTGAGACAGGTTCTTCGACCGGATCCCACGCTGCTTTTTGGAGCGATTGGCGTGTTTCGCGGATCATTGCCTGACTCGCGATCATTTCAGTCACGTTCAGACCGGAGCCGTAACGGCGAACGACAGTACGAAACGGCATGTCGGTCACGCCGGTCATCGGCGCCAGAATGACGGGGGCGGCGATTTTCACAGGACCAATCGATATGGGGAAAATGCGCTGCACGCGAGCTGCCTCAAATTTAGGCAGCGCACTAACCGTAAAGATGCTGGCGGGCAAGTTCAGGCTTGGCTAAGCGCTGGACCATGGACACGGTTGCCCTGATCGTCGCGGCGGGTCGCGGAGAGCGCGCAGGCGGCAGAGTCCCGAAACAATATGCTTTGGTCGGCGGCATTTCGGTCATCGCGCGTGCCGTCGACGCTTTTGCAGGGATGCCTGTCCACGTCGTGATCGGCGAAGGACAGCGCGATCTGCTCGATGCAGCGCTGGATGGGCGAGCCATCGCAAATGTTGTGATCGGCGGCGCCGAACGACAGGATTCAGTGCGCCTTGGCCTCGAATCAATCGGGAGTGCGGCGCGCGTGTTAATTCATGATGCCGCCCGCTGTCTCGTGCCGCGCCCAGTAATTGATCGGCTGCTCGATGCGCTCGACACGGACGACGGCGCAGTGCCGGTTCTGCGCATTGCCGATTCCGTCGCGAGGGTGGGTCGGACATTGGGCGAGGCGGTTGACCGGACGGCGCTTGTCCGGGTCCAGACGCCGCAGGCTTTTCGATACGATGTTATCATGGCGTCACACCGCCAATGGACCGGCCCGCCGGCAACCGACGATGCGCAGGTCGCGCGCGCTGCAGGCTATACGGTCGCCACAGTCGACGGAGACGAAATGCTCGACAAAATAACCGGACCCGAAGACTTTGCGGCCACGGCGCATCGGCTGCTCGTCAGCCGCAGTGCTTCGGGGTTCGACGTTCACCGATTGGAAGTCGGTGAGGAACTCTGGCTGGGCGGCATCCGCATTCCGCACGACAAGGGCCTGTCCGGCCACTCGGACGCCGATGTCGCGCTGCATGCCATCACCGATGCGGTTCTCGGCTGCCTGGCTGACGGCGATATCGGCAGTCATTTTCCGCCAAGCGATGCACAGTGGCGGGGCGTATCGTCCGACCGTTTTCTCGATCATGCACGCATGCTAGTGAACGCTGCTGGCGGTACTATCGATTTCGTCGACCTGACCATCATGTGCGAGGCACCGAAAATCGGTCCACATCGTGACGCCATGCGTGCGCGCATTGCCGCGATCTTGCAGGTGCCACTCACGAGGATTAGTGTGAAAGCAACGACGACTGAGCGACTGGGCTTTACCGGACGTGGCGAAGGTATCGCTGCACAAGCCATTGCGACGGTTCGCCTGCCGGAGGCCATGTGAACGAAACGCCCGAGCAATTTTCTGAGTCGATCAAAACGCTTTTGCCGGCGGAGCTTGTTGCCGCCGCAGGACGTGTGCTTGATGCAAATCGCGCTGCACGACGAACAATCGCGCTTGCCGAAAGCTGCACGGGCGGGCTTGTCGCTGCCGCATTGACCGAACATCCCGGCGCATCCGATGTGTTCGTCGCCAGCGTCGTTTCATATTCTAACGCAGCCAAAATGGCACATCTCGGTGTCGGCACCGATATATTGGAGACGTTCGGCGCCGTGTCGGTCGCCACGGCATGGGCAATGGCACAGGGGATGCTGGCTCGCAGCGAAGCCGATATCGCGGTATCAATCACCGGCGTTGCCGGCCCTGATGGCGGGAGCGAGAAAAAACCGGTCGGCACTGTCGTTTTCGCGCGAGCGTTTCGCGGCGGCGATCCCGACAATGTTCACGCCGACAAAAAGTTATTCGACAATAATGGACGCGGCGGTGTTCGCCTTCAAGCTGCGCTGTGCGCGCTGGAACTGCTGATGCCCGATGACGAGGCATAAAGCGCGTCGGCGCGAGTTTCGAACGCATTGATCATTTTGCGCAGCGCAGCGTCGAACATCTGGCCGGCAATCGCTTCGAAAACTCGGTTTTTGAACGCAAAATCGACCGAAAAGTCGATCGTGCAACCACCCGGGGCCGGTTCAAACAGCCATTCGTTGCGCAGGAATTTCAACGGTCCATCGATATAATCCACCGTGATCCGCTTTGCCCGCTCTTTGCCCACCCGGCTCGTGAAGCGCTCACGGAGCGAGCGGAAACCGACGATCAGGTCGGCAACCATCTCGGTCTGGTTGCTCGAACGAACGCGAACAGCGCTGACCCACGGCAGAAATTCGGCATATCGACCGACATCGGCGACAAGATCAAACATCTGTTCGGCGCTGTAGGGCAGAAATCGTTTTTCGCGGTGACCGGGCATCCAGATCGTCTAAATAAATAACTTGATTAGCACGGCGGCTGTCATGGTGAGGTTAAAGCTTACCATCCACTTCAACGGGAGTAATTCACTTTCAACTTTTGCAAAGCGATTGTCATAAACCGCTACTTCCTCAGCGGCCTTACGGGCATTTTCGTCACTCGCACCGCTTTCAAGAAGTGCTTGGTAAAGGTTGCCCATCATCATCGCCATTAAACGCGCTCCAGCTTTCGTTCTCTTGCCTTTCGCAGCTTAGCAAAATCGTCCCCCGCGTGATAGCTCGAACGAGTCAGCGGCGATGACGCGACAAGCAAGAAACCCTTTGCGCGCGCGATGCCGGCGTAAGCAGCGAATGTTGCGGGCGGGACAAACTCGATCACTTTGGTGTGCCGCGGCGTCGGCTGAAGATATTGCCCGAGCGTCAGGAAATCGACATCGGCGCTGCGCATGTCGTCCATGACCTGATGAACTTCCATCCGCTCCTCGCCGAGACCCATCATCATGCCTGATTTGGTGAAAATCGATGGGTCATGCCGCTTGACGCTTTCGAGCAGCCGCAGCGAAGCATAATAACGCGCGCCGGGCCGGATCGTCGGATAGAGCCGCGGCACGGTTTCGAGATTGTGATTATACACGTCGGGGCGTGCGGCAACGATCGATTCGACCGCTGCCTGAGATTTGTTTCTGAAATCCGGAGTCAGGATTTCGATGGTCGTATTCGGTGTCGTTCGGCGCAACGCTTCGATCAGCTTGACGAATTGCGACGCGCCACCATCGGGAAGGTCGTCGCGGTCGACCGACGTCACGACGATATGTTCGAGCCCGAGTTCAGCGGCTGCATCGGCCGTATGCTGCGGCTCGAGCGGATCGACGGCACGCGGCATTCCCGTTTTCACGTTACAAAAGGCGCACGCCCGCGTGCAGGTATCACCCAGAATCATCACGGTGGCGTGCTTCTTGGTCCAGCATTCGCCGATATTCGGGCAAGCCGCTTCTTCACACACGGTGGAAAGATTGAGGCGCCGCATCAGCGCTTTGGTCTCGGCAAATCCGACCGATGTCGGCGCTTTCACCCGGATCCAGTCGGGCTTGCGGGGACGGACTAGCGCGGTGACGACATCGTTCATACCTCGGGAGATAGCGATGCGCTGGTCGTTTGCCAACCACCGTAGCGCGCGCTATCCGACCCGTTCAGGGAGAAAAATGACGTGATCCTTGAAACACTGACTTCACCGATAATCCTGTTTTTCGCGCTCGGGCTCCTTGCTGGTTTTGCGCGATCCGACCTCGCCGTTCCCGAAGCATTGGCGAAAGGTATGGCGCTATATCTGATGGCGGCGATCGGGCTGAAAGGCGGGGTGTCGGTCGCTGAATCGGGATTTACCGCCGCGCTCGGAGCGGCGGCCGCAGCAGGGATCGCGCTCAGCTTCATGTTGCCGTTTCCCGCATTTGCGCTCTTGCGCAAAATCGGCGGCCTTTCGCGGATCGATGCCGCAGCCGTCGCCGCGCATTACGGATCGGTCAGCCTCGTGACGTTCGTCACGGCCGAGCAGATGCTGGCCGGAATAGGGCTGCCCGCGGCAGGCTTCATGGTCGCCGTGCTGGCATTGATGGAAACGCCGGCCATTATTTCGGGTCTCTATCTTGCGCGGCGCGGCCAAAGCGATGCGACGCAAGGCGGATTGTGGCGCGAGGTTTTGTTCAATGCCTCGGTCATGCTGCTTGTCGGCAGTTTCGTGATCGGCTTCATCGCCGGGAAAGACGGATTTGCGCCGATCAAACCGGTATTCGACGGCGGATACCGCGGCGTATTATGCCTGTTCCTGCTTGATATGGGGCTGATCGCATCGCGGCGGATCATTCAGACCAAAGCGCTGACCCTGCCACTGGTTGCAATCGGCATTGCTTTACCGCTGTTCAACGGTGCGATCGGGACAGTGGCAGGCACACTGATCGGGCTCGATGCGGGTACGGCAGCAATCCTTGGCATATTGGCGGCAAGTGCTTCGTATATCGCAGTACCCGCGGCAATGCGGCTGGCTCTGCCCGAGGCCGATCCGGGGATTTACCTGTCAATGTCGCTCGGCATTACGTTTCCGTTCAATATCGTCTTCGGCATTTCGTTCTTTGCCTGGCTGGCGCAGATGTTAGGAGGATTGTGATGGATACTGTCATCCGCAAACGTATTGAAATCCTGACCGATGCGCCGTTGGTTCCTCGGATTGCCGCTGCGTGCGAGGCTGCCGGGATCAGCGGTCATACCGTCATTCCCGCATTGTCAGGACGCGGACGTGCCGGAAACTGGAGCGAGGACCGCCTGAGCGGCGCGCAAAGCAAAGTGACTGTCATTGCGATCGCATCGACCGACCGGGCCGACGCTTTGCTCGACGCACTGGCACCGGTGCTCGACAGCCACGGACTACTGGTGACCGTCGGCGAAGTCGCCGTTGTCCGCGGCGACCGGTTCGGCTGATTTCATGCGACAGTTGATCGAAGGATATCACCGCTTTCGCATGAATGACTGGCAGGCGGAGCGCGAACGCTGGGCTGCGCTCGAAATGGGGCAAAAGCCGCGCATCATGGTCATTGCCTGCTCCGACAGCCGGGTCGACCCTGCGACGATTTTCGATACGCCGCCGGGAGCGATGTTCGTCGTGCGCAATGTCGCGAACCTGGTGCCACCGTTCGAGGCCGACGGCGGCAGACACGGCGTTTCGGCAGCACTCGAGTTCGCCGTCACGCAGCTCGAGGTACCGCAAATCATGGTCATGGGTCATGGCGGTTGCGGCGGCGTCGCAGCCGCACTGTCACAGCGGTTTGAAGGGTTAGTCGCAGGCGAAGGCGGTTTCATTGCGCACTGGATCGATGTGCTCGATGAAGCGCGCGAGCGCATTGTCACAAAATATGGCACAGGCGACGCCGCGACCCACGCGCTCGAACTTGAAAGCGTCAAGGTAAGCCTGGCAAATTTGCGGACATTCGCCTGTGTCCGCGAACGCGAAGCGGCTGGCACGTTGACGCTGTGCGGGAGCTATTTCGCGCTGAGCGAGGGCGTCTTATATCTGCTTGACGAAGCGAGCGGTCAGTTCAACCCCGCCTAGAGCCCCAATGCATAGCGCACGACGTTCAAATCACCGAATTGGATACAGGCATCGGCTGCAGCCTGCGTTTTGGGCTTGGCATGATAGGCAATGCCCAGACCAGCGGCTTCGATCATCGGAATGTCGTTTGCACCGTCGCCGATGGCAATACTCGATGAAGCATCGCGCCCGTTCAACGCTGCAATCAGCGTCGCGCGTTTGGTTTCGGCATCGACAATCGGTTGTTCGACTTCGCCCGCCAGGACACTGTTTTTGACGATGAGGCGGTTGGCAATGGCGCGGTTAAAGCCGATTTCATTGGCGACAGGCCCGGTGAAGTGGGTGAAGCCGCCCGAAACAAGTATAGCTTCGCCACCGGCAGCGCGGAACGCAGTGACCAGTTCCTTGGCGCCGCCCATCAGTTTGACACGCTCG
>JANLWD010000004.1:0-8407 GCA_031364345.1 Sphingomonas sp. | reverse complement strand
CTTACGTCGGCGCGTTCGAACCGGGATTTGCAGCTTTCACACCTGCGGCCGGCGCATTCGAAATGCTTGCCCCCGTCACTGCCGAGGCACCGCATCTGCGCATGAATGACGGGCGCGTCGACCGGACCGGTCATGTCTGGGCGGGCAGCATGATGGAGGCCAAGGGCGAACCGCGCGGGAGCCTTTGGCGATATGACGGCAGCGGCGCGGCGACCGCGCACGTCCACGACATCCGCATTCCCAACAGCTTGTGCTGGAGCTGCGACGGCACCCAAATGTATTTTACCGACACGCCGCGCCAGGTGATCTTGCGATACGCTTTCGATGGCGATCGCCCGGTCGGCGAGCCCGAAATCTTTGCGACAACGACTGGGCACCGCTTCCCCGACGGCAGTTGCATCGATGCCGACGATCATTTGTGGAATGCGCAGTGGGGCTCGGGGGAAGTCGTCCGCTATCGCCCCGACGGCAGTATCGAACGGCGCATCACACTTCCCACCAGCCAGCCGAGCTGCGTCGCATTCGGCGGCGAGCATCTGAACCTGCTGCTGGTCACGACGGCACGCGTCGGATTATCTGTCGAACAATTGGCCGCCGAACCACTCGCGGGCGCGCTTTTCGTTTACGAAACTGACGTCACCGGGCTGGCCGAAGTTATTTGCGCTGCGCGTTAATCGAAAGCGCAGACAGTCGCGCTAGAGCTGCGCTGAAGTGGAGTTGCTTGTATGAGATTCGTTCATCTGAAGTCACGCGGCGGCGACTATATGGTCGTCGTCGCCAACGTCGCCTATCTGCGCACCGACGAGAATGGTCAGACCAAAGTCGGCCTTGTTGGCGGCGATTCGATCCTTGTTGCGGGCAGTATCGAGGAAACCGCCGAAACGATCATGGCGGGATAATCGGTCACGATCGGCACAATGCCTTGACAAAAGCAGCGGCATTCGCGCTGGCCTGCGCCGCCGTCGTTCCCTCCCGGTAAATCGCGCTGCCAACGCCAAAGCCGTCGGCACCCGCTGCAATAAACGCTGCAGTGTTATCGATCGTCACGCCGCCAACGACCAGCACGGTCGCTGCTTTCGGAAGCACTGCACGCATTGCCCTGACGGCGGCGGGCGAGACCATTTCACCGGGGAATAATTTGATTGCATGCGCGCCCGCGTCGAGCGCGGCAAAAGCTTCGGTCGGCGTCAGGCAGCCGGGCAGCGACAACATGCCCTCCGCGACGGTGGCGGCAATCACATCGGTGCGCATGTTCGGCGACACGATGATCTGAGCACCCGCTTGCGCGCACCGGCCAACCTCGTCGACCGACAGCACGGTTCCCGCGCCCACAATTGCGCGCGCCGGAAAACGGCGCGCAAGCAGCGCAATCGATGCGAACGGATCGGGCGAATTGAGCGGAACTTCGATAATTGTAACGCCCGCTGCGACGATTGCTTCGGCCACGCTTTCAACCTCGTCCGGCGTCACCCCGCGCAGGATCGCGACTACCGGCGCCGCACGCAGCCGTCCCGAAAAATCTTCGGACAGCGTCACAGCACGCGCGCCAGCGCATCGACCCAGCCGTCGAGGCGTCGGGTTCGCGTGGGCGCGTCCATTGTCGGTGCAAATCGCTCGACGGCACCACGCATGACGGCGGCATCCGCAAGCGTCGGATATAGCCCGGCCCCCACGCCCGCCAGCATTGCGGCACCCAGCGCAGTCGTCTCGACAAACGCCGGGCGCTCGACGGCAATGTCGAGGACATCGGCCAGATCCTGCGCGAGCCAGTCGTTGGCGACCATGCCACCATCGACGCGCAATTCGGCCCAGTCCGCGCCGTCGGCTGCGAAGGCATTTTTCAAATCCGATGTCTGATGCGCCATCGCCTCGAGTGCTGCGCGCACGACATGGGCTTTTTTGGCAGCAAAGCTCAGCCCCGTTATCGCGGCGCGCGCCTGCGGGACCCAGTGCGGCGCGCCGAGACCCGACAGTGCAGGGATCAGATAAACCCCACCATTGTCGGGAACACTTCGGGCCAGCGGTTCGGTTTCGGCGGCATGCGTGATCAGTTGTAGATCGTCGCGAAGCCACTGGATCAGACTGCCTGCCACAAACACCGAACCCTCGAGCGCATAATGCCGCTCGCCGTCCAGTTGCCATGCGATCGTTGATAGCAGGCGGTGGCGTGATTGCGGCAGCGTCCGCCCGGTCTGTGTCAGGACGAACGCACCGGTGCCGAATGTCGCTTTGGTCTGGCCGGGCGACAAACACGCCTGCCCGATCAGCGCGGCCTGCTGATCGCCCGCCAGCCCGCAAATCGGGATCGCGCTCCCGAACAGGTCGGGCGACGTCATCGCCAGATCACCCGCACAATCGACGATTGCGGGCAAACAGGCACGCGGTACACCGAACAGGTCGCACAGCCCGTCGTCCCAGCCGCTGCTGCCGATCGCCATCAGCGCAGTGCGCGACGCATTGGTCGCGTCGCTGAGGTGCGCGCCACCCGTGAGGCGGAATGCGAGGTAGCTTTCGACCGTGCCAACCGCGAGGTTTGTGCCCGCATCCGCCAGTTGCGGCCAGTTGCCCAGCGCCCAGCCGATTTTTGATCCGGAAAAATAGGGGTCGAGCAGCAATCCGGTCTTTGCCTGAACGATCGCTTCATGCCCCTCGCCTTTCAGCGCCTCGCAAATATCCGCGGTCCGCCGATCCTGCCAGACAATCGCGGGCGCAAGTGGTTCGCCGGTTCGCCGGTCCCAGAAAACGATCGTCTCGCGCTGGTTGGTGATGCCGATGGCAGCAATCCGCTCTGCGCCACCGGCCTGCGCAACCATCGCGCGCGCGCACGCCAGCGTCAGCGTCCAGATTTCACCGGCATCATGTTCGACGAGCCCCGGCGCCGGATAATGCTGCGTCAGCGGGCGCTGAGCACTGCCAAGGCATCGGCCATCAATCGCAAACAGCATCGCGCGTGTCGATGTCGTCCCCTCATCGATGACGAGAATATGGTCGCTCATGCTTTCACCGCTCGCGATTTCACGTTAGCGCCCATTGCCGATGCAACCGATTTTGTCCATTCACGCGCTCGGCGCAACGATCACGACATCGTGACGTATCTCCGCTTCGACGCGGCCGAAACCACGATCGTCATTGCCTGTGCACTGGGCGCCCCGCCGCAGATATGCCATTGGGGACAGCGGATCGGTGACGGCCTCGACATCGACGATCTGGTCCGCCTGACCACAAGGCAGGGTGCACCGGGCAGCGCGGACGTTGCAATCGGTGCATCGCTGGCAATGGAGCCCGGCCTCGGGCTGCTCGGACCCTGCGGTTTTTCGGCACATCGTCGCGGACAGGACTGGGGCAGCCGGTTCGACGTCGTCAAAGTCACCCGGCATGCCAACGGCGCAACGATAACCTGCGCCGACGTTCGCACGCGCCTTGGCCTCGACTACCGGATCGCGATCGATCCGCAATCGGGTGTGCTGACGATCGGATCGACATTGACCAGTTACGGAGCGGCGACGCTCGACCTGAACGATATGGCAACGGCTTTCCTGCCCATCGCCCCGTCAATGACGCGGATCATCGGCTTTTCGGGCCGCTGGGCGGGTGAATTCCAACGCGAAACGATCGACCGGTTCAGCGGCGCTTATGTCCGCGAAAACCGGCGCGGGCGCACGTCGCACGACAGTTTTCCTGCAATCATCTTGTGCACAGCGGCGACGACCGAAAATGGCGGCGCGGCCTATGGCTTGCATCTCGCGTGGAGTGGCAACCACCGGGTTCGTGTCGACACGCTGGGCGATGGCCGCGTTTTTGCAAGCCTCGGTGCGTTGCTTTTACCCGGCGAAGTGCGGCTTGCGCCCGGCGAGCATTATGTCAGCCCCGACATTGTCGCTTGCTTTTCGGCACATGGACTGGCCGCGCTCAGCCGCCATTTCCACGCGCATGTCCGCTGCAATATCCTGCGCCCCGCGACTCGCGCCAGACCGCGCCTTGTCCATTATAACTGCTGGGAAGCGGTCTGGTTTGCGCATGACGTCGCGACACTCATGGATCTCGCGACGCGCGCGGCGGCAATCGGTGTCGAACGCTTCGTCCTCGACGATGGCTGGTTCGGCGGACGGCGGCATGACCGCGCTGGACTTGGCGACTGGACAGTCTCCGACACGGTCTACCCGGCGGGGCTCAAGCCCTTGGTCGATCATGTCACCGGCCTCGGCATGGAAATGGGGCTGTGGTTCGAACCCGAAATGGTCAATCCCGACAGCGACTTGTATCGCGCGGATCCCGATTGGGTGCTCGCGGTCGACGGCATCGAACAAACTCCGTTTCGCCATCAATATGCCCTCGATATCTCGCGAGCCGAAGTCAGCGATTATCTGTTCGAGCGGATCGATGCCATCCTGCGCGACAATGCGATTTCGTACATCAAATGGGACATGAACCGTGCTCTGAACCATCCCGGCGATGCGCAAGGGCGACCACGTGCCCATGCCCAGGTGGCGGCACTTTACGCGCTGATCGACCGGATCCGCACGGCGCACCCGGACCTTGAAATCGAGAGTTGTTCGTCGGGTGGCGGGCGCGCCGACATGGGCATATTAGCGCGCACCGACCGGATCTGGACTTCTGACAGCAACGATGCGATCGACCGTCAGCAAATTCAGCGCGGCGCATCATATTTCCTGCCGCTCGACGTGATCGGCGCACATGTCGGACCGCGAATCTGTCATCAGACGGGGCGCACCCGGTCGATGGCGACACGCGCGGGGACGGCAATCATCGGTCATATGGGCGTCGAGCTGAACCTGCTCAACGAACCCGCTCACGACCTCGACACGTTGAAGGCGGCAATCGCAATTCATAAACGGCACCGCGCGCTGATTCACGATGGCGCGTTCCATCGGCTCGATACGCCCGATTATCTCAATATCTTTGGCGCCGTTTCCGCCAACCAGCGCGAGGCAATCTGGTCGGTCGCCTACATGACGGGCCACCCCGCAATATTGCCCGACCGGCTTATCCCGACGGGTCTCGATCCGGCGGCGCATTATCAGGTGAAGATCATCTGGCCCGAAGCATGGCGTTCGGTCTCGTCGCCATCGGTTGTCGACGCGCTCGACCTCTGCGGGGAAGGCGCTGTCGTCTCGGGTGACGCGCTGATGATGGTCGGCATGCAACTGCCGCTGGCGATGCCCGAAACGGTGTTATTGTTTCACTTCGCGGCGACGCCCCACCACGCGGCGTGATCGACATACCAACGGATCGTTGCCGCAAGGCCACCCGCAAAATCAAAGGTCGGCGCATATCCCAACTCGCCCGTTAATTTGCGACAATCGATCGCATAACGGCGATCATGCCCCGCACGATCGGTGACGTAGGTTATCAGGTCTGAAGTCGGCCGACCTTTCGCTGCGGGTGCACCGGGAAAGCGCGCGGCAAGGCTCGCACCTTCGCCGAACAATTTGTCCACCGTTGCACAGATCGTCGTGATGACGGCCATGTTCGGCAATTCCTCACCACCACCGACATTATAGGTTTCGCCGACACGTCCCCCGCTCAACACCATATCGATCGCGCGGCAATGGTCATCGACATGCAACCAGTCGCGCACGTTCATGCCATCGCCATACACCGGCAACGGCTTGCCGGTCAGTGCGTTGATGACGAACAGCGGGATCAGCTTTTCGGTGAACTGATACGGCCCGTAATTGTTCGAACAATTCGTCATCGTCGTGTGCAGGCCATAGGTATGGTGATAGGCGCGGACGAGGTGATCCGACGCTGCCTTCGACGCTGAATAGGGCGAATTGGGCGCGTATGGCGTGTTTTCGTGAAATGCGGGATCATCCGCGCCCAGCGACCCGAACACTTCGTCAGTCGAGATATGGTGAAACCGGTGCGGCATCCCGCTGCCACTGTCGAGCCAGACGGCGCGGGCAGCTTTTAGGAGGCTGTGCGTGCCAATGATGTTGGTGTCGATAAAGATGTCGGGGCCCGCAATCGATCGGTCGACGTGACTTTCGGCGGCGAAATGGACCAGCGTGTCGATAGCGTGATCGCGCAGCAACTGCGTCACCAGCGCTTCGTCGCGAATGTCACCTTCGACAATCACGACATTCGGCAAATCGCCGATGTTCGTGCGTTTGGCGGAATAGGTCATCGCATCGAGGACGACGATCGGCGCATCGGGAAGCGCGGCCGACCGCGCGCGGACATAATTGGTGCCGATAAAGCCCGCACCGCCAGTGACGAGAAGATTGGTCATGTCGTCGTCCGATTCTTCAGGATCATTGCGGCCAATTCATGCCGCCAGTGCGCCGACGTGTAACCCAACAGCTCCCAAGTGGCGGCCTTGTCGAGCACCGAATAGGCTGGGCGCGCGGCGGGCGTCGGATAAGC
Organism: Sphingomonas sp.; assembly: GCA_031364345.1. Classification (GTDB taxonomy): domain Bacteria; phylum Pseudomonadota; class Alphaproteobacteria; order Sphingomonadales; family Sphingomonadaceae; genus Sphingomonas_O. The sequence goes on along the minus strand of JANLWD010000004.1, from coordinate 2,020 downwards.
GCTTGTCGCGATCGGCGTGATCGCAACATCGGTGTCGAGCAGTCTGGCCGCGCGGCCGAGATCGTGGATGGCCACCGCAAAGTCATACCAGCTGGCAATGCCGGCGTCGGTAAAATGCATGATCCCGGTCCGGTCGGTCGCCGCCAGTGCCCAGAGTGCGCGCGCCAGACTGTCGGCATGCGTCGGCGTGCCGATCTGATCCGCAACAACGTTGATCGCATCGCGCGTTGCCATCAGACGCAGCATGGTTTCGACAAAATTCGCGCCGCCCGCGCTGTAAACCCATGCCGTCCGCACGGTCAGAGCATTTGCGCCCGACGTCGCCACCGCGTCCTCGCCCGCAGCTTTCGAAGCGCCATAGACGCTCAATGGGTTCGTCGCTGCTTCGGGTGGGTAGGGCAAATGCGCCACGCCATCGAAAACGAAATCGGTCGAAATATGGATAAATCGCGCACCGACCGATGCTGCTGCTGCTGCCATCGCGCCGGGCGCATTGGCATTGATCGCATAGGCAAGATCGCGCTCGCTTTCAGCTTTATCGACTGCGGTGTAGCCCGACGCATTGATGATCAGCGCTGGCGATGCCGCCTCGATCAACGGACCGATCGCGCGCGTATCTGTCAGGTCGAGCGCTGCAAGGTCGACTGCGGTAATCGCCGCGTGATCGGGTGCCAGAGCCTGCAATGCCTGCCCCACTTGCCCGCCGCTGCCGAAAATGAGCGTTTTCATGCAAATCTCGCTGCATCGGCGAGCGATTTGCCTGCGCGGTCCTTGTCGGACACCAGCGGACTGATACCATCGAGCGGCCAGTCGATGGCGACCGCCGGATCGTCCCACGCCAGGCAATGTTCGGCCGCAGGCGAATAGAATTCGGTGCACTTGTACAGGAAATCGGTGTCGTCGGCGAGCGTCAGAAAACCATGCGCAAAGCCGGGCGGTATCCACAGCATGCGGTGATTGGTCGCCGACAACTCATAACCAACCCACTGCCCGAACGTCGGCGAAGACCCACGCATGTCGACCGCAACATCGAATACCGCACCGCTGACCACGCGGACGAGTTTTCCCTGTGCCGGCCCCATCTGATAATGCATGCCGCGAAGGACACCGCGCGCCGATCGGCTGTGGTTGTCCTGAACGAACGCCATATCGAGCCCGGCATCGGCAAATGTCCGCGCGTTCCAGCTTTCGGTAAAGAAACCGCGTGCATCGCCGAATATGCGCGGCTCGATCAGTTTGATGCCCGCCAGCGCGGTTTCGATCACTTGCATCTTAACGCCCGGCGCGCAGCTGCGCCGTCAGATAGGCGCCATAGCCGCTCTTGCCGAGCCGGGCCGCAAGCACCTCGAGCTGCGCGTCATCGATAAATCCCGTGCGCCATGCGATTTCTTCGGGACAACAGATTTTCAGGCCCTGCCGTTCTTCGATGATGCGGACGAATACACCAGCATCGAGGAGCGAGCCGTGCGTGCCCGTGTCGAGCCAGGCCGTGCCGCGACCCATGATCTCGACATTCAGCGCGCCGTCATCGAGATATAGCCGGTTGAGATCAGTGATTTCGAGCTCACCGCGTGCCGATGGCCTCAGGTCGCGCGCGCGATCGACGACCGTGCCATCATAGAAATAAAGGCCGGTCACGGCATAGTTCGACCTCGGCTCCGCGGGCTTTTCCTCGATCGAAACCGCGCGACCGGAGTCGTCGAACGCGACGACACCATAATCCTGCGGGTTCGACACGCGGTATCCGAAAACCGTTGCGCCGCTGCTGCGCAAATCGGCCCGCGCCAGTTCCTCAGGCAACCCGTGGCCGTAAAAGATATTGTCGCCCAGTATCAGCGCCGACGGCGCGGCTCCCACGAATTCTGCGCCGATATGAAATGCCTGCGCAAGGCCATCGGGCGTTGGCTGCACCGCATATTCGATCGACAGCCCCCACGCGCTGCCATCACCGAGCAGATGCACGAACGCCGGTGCATCGTGCGGCGTCGTGATGATCAGGATATCGCGAATGCCCGCCAGC
>JANLWD010000326.1:0-2194 GCA_031364345.1 Sphingomonas sp. | reverse complement strand
CGACAAGATGCTCGGCGGCATCACCGGCTTCGAAATGCGCGTCACTGCCTGGCGCGGCACGGCAAAGCTGGGGCAGAATAAATCACCCGAAGCGCGCAGCAAAGTCGCCGATGCACTCGAGGCACACGGGCAACGGGCGATGGCGCTGCTGATGCGGAACCTTGCATGAACCGTCTCGCCATTTTCGATTGCGATGGCACGCTGGTCGACAGCCAGCATAATATTGTCATGGCCATGAACGATGCCTTTGAGCAGGCGAAACTCGATCCGCCGGGGCGCGCGGAAACGCTCAACGTCGTCGGGCTCAGCCTGATCGAGGCAATGCAGATGTTGCTGCCCGGCGCCGATCACCATTTCCATGAAACGATGGCGGACCATTACAAACAGGCATTCTGGCGATTGCGCGACAATGGAATGGTCGAAGAGCCGCTTTATGAGGGCATTTCTGACGTGATCGACGCGCTCGATGCCGCGGGCTGGCTGCTTGGTGTTGCAACGGGGAAATCGGATCGCGGGCTGGCGCTCTGCCTCGAAGCGCATGGCCTGGCGCATCGTTTCGTCACCCTGCAAACCGCCGACCGGCATCCGTCGAAACCGCACCCCTCAATGATCGAAACCGCCATCGCCGAGGCGGGAGCATTGCCCGAAACCACTGTCATGATCGGCGATACCAGTTTCGACATGCTGATGGCGCGCAACGCCAATGTTCGCGCGTTGGGCGTGTCGTGGGGCTATCATCCGGCGTGCGAATTGCACGCGGCAGGTGCGCACGCCGTTGCCGATCATCCGCGCACGATAATGGAGCTGCTATGACCGAACCCGATCCCGCACGCGCGCGCTTTTTCATCCTCGGGCTGATCCGCCTTGCGGGCATCGCGACCGCATTTCTGGGCATATCGATCATTGCCAAACGCTGGATCGAACCGGCGGAAGTCATCGGCGGCTTGCTGCTGTTCATTGCGGCAGTCGATGTCATGGTCGTGCCGCTGATCCTCGTCAAACGATGGCGGACGCCCAAGCCGTGAAGCGTTTCTGGAAAACGGTCACGGTCGAAAATGGCACGATCCTGCTCGACGGACGGATCGTCAAAACGCCGGGACGGACCACGCTGTCGCTTCCCACTGCGCAGCTTGCCAAAGCCATTGCCGACGAATGGCGCGCAGTCGGCGACATCATCAAGCCGCATGAAATGCCGCTTACCGGATTGGCCAATGCCGCCACCGAACGCGCGCCGCCTGCCGAAACGCTTGCCGTCTACGGCGAAACCGATCTGCTTTGCTACCGCGCCGAAACGCCGCCCGAACTTGCCGCGCGCGAGGCTCAGGTTTGGAATCCGCTGCTTGATTGGGCGCGCGCGCGGTTCGACATTGCGTTCAACGTCACGTCGGGGATCATTCATTGTGCCCAGCCGCCCGAAACCGTGCGGCGGCTTGGTGCCGCAGTCGCGGCTTATGGCGATTTCCGCCGCACCGCGCTGTCGCCGCTCGTCACGATCGGGGGATCGCTTGTTGTCGCGCTGATGCTTGCCGAAAGCGCGATCACGGCCGAGGCTGCGTTCGACGCCTGTCATCTCGATGAATTGTGGCAGGCTGAACTGTGGGGCGAAGACTGGATGGCAACCGATGCCCGTGCGGCGCGGCGCGCCGATTTTGACGCTGCGGCACGGTTCCTGACGCTGTTATGACGGACGCGTCAGCCCGCGGATAAAGCCGATCAGGCTGGTCTGGCGGCTGCGTTTCAGCCGCTCGGAGGCAAGGATGGTTTTGACTTCGGCAAAGCAGCGATCGACGTCATCGTTGACCAGTACATAGTCATAGCCGTCCCAGTGCGCGATTTCGGAACCCGCGCGGGCCATGCGCGCTGCGACGACTTCGGGTGCATCGGTCGCGCGACCCGCAAGGCGCCGGTGCAATTCGTCCATCGAAGGCGGTAGGATGAAGACGCGCACGACGTCGCCGCCGGCTTGCTGATACAATTGCTGTGCGCCCTGCCAGTCGATGTCGAACAGCACATCACGGCCGCGCGACAAGATAGCATCGACCGGCGCATGCGGTGTCCCGTAACGATGGCCAAAGACATGCGCCCATTCGAGGAATTCGCCGCCCGCGACCATCGCCCGGAATCGTTCGAGATCGACGAAATGATAATCCCTGCCGTCAACTTCGCCGGGTCGCATCGGTCGCGTTGTTGCCGA
>JANLWD010000054.1:0-3320 GCA_031364345.1 Sphingomonas sp. | reverse complement strand
TCAGATACAACGAGGTCACGCCACGTTGTCAGTCGATCGGTCACGGGGAGTGTTTACTATGCGAAGCCTTGCAATTTCTGGCGTTGCGCTGGTCGCGATGGTGGCGTCGCAGCCCGCCTTTGCCGAAATCGACTCGGCCGTTGGTGCGCCGCCGATCGCCATTCCCGCAGCGCCGCCGATGGCGGCCATTCCTGCAGCGCCGCCGATGTCGGCCGTTCCCGGAGCGCCGCCGATGGCGAAAATGCCCGATGCGCGTGCGCCCGAGATGCGCCGCGACATGCCGCCGCCGCCCGCACCGATGGCGACGGGCCCCAATCGGCGGCTCGATTATCCGCGTCCGGCTTACGGATTTCAATTGCCGCGCCAGTGGATGTCACCCGAATATGTCGTCGATCATCGCGAGGTCGGGCTCGATCGTCCCGCGGCCGGCTTTGGATGGTCGCGCTATTACGACGACATGGTGCTGACCGATCAGTGGGGCCGCGTTTATGACGTGGCGAGCAATTACGGACCCGACGACCGCGGCGGACGCGGATACGGGCATGGCGGGCGGCGCTTTGGCAGCCGCGATACCGACGGGCTGGCAGGCGGCGTCGGTGGTGCCGCAGTCGGCGCAGTCGCGGGCAATCTGATCGCGGGTGCGGGCAGTCGCCTTGCCGGATCGCTGATCGGCGGCGGCGTCGGTGCGCTGGCCGGCCTCGCGATCGAAGCGGCTATCGCGAAAAAGGGGCACCGCCACGATCGTCGCGCCGATTACGACGAGAGCAATTATCGTCGCGGCGCGAGCGCGCATTGGGGCGGCGGCTATCCGGCGCAAAGCTGGTCATATGGTTGCAACTGCGGTGGCGATACCGTGACGACGACCACGACGACCTATCACAGCGGCGGCGGCGCCATGGTCCCGCGTCAGGTCGTTACGTATGAAAATGTCTATGCACCGGTACGGACGAAATATGTGGCGCGCGCGGTTGCCCCGAGCAAAATCCGCGTGCGTGACGAAGCACCGGTCGCCGAGGGCAAGACGCGCGTGCGTACCAAGCTGCACACCAAGACATATTAGGGTTTTGGCAGCATAGGGCTTGGGCGGCTCAGGGTTCTGGCGGCTTAGGGTTTCGGAAGCGGCAATCCCGCAAACGTGACGAGGCTTTCGGCGCCGTCCTTCGACAGGGCCGATACGCCGGCAAATGTATCGTCGACGATCACGCCCTTTAGCGTCGCCTGTGTTTCGCTGGCCGCGACATCGCGTGACTGTTCCCAGTCGGGCCGGTCGGCACGGCGCCACCGGATGCGATATCCCGCAGCACCGGCGACAGCGTTCCAGGCGACAGTCATGTCGGTTGACACGGCACCACCGGCAATTGCGCCGACGGGCGCTTCGGGTGCGGCGGCAAGTTGGCGCAGCACTGCGATGTTGAGTGCGGTTACCCGGGCGAGATAGGGAACATCCATCCGGTCGGCAGTATCGCCGTAAACCTTGCCGTTTTCGCGACGCAGATCCTGATGCTGGGCATCATAATTTTCGACGCCGACGGTGAAGCGCACGGCGGGAAAGCCAGCCTCGAGCATCGGCGTATGGTCGCCACCGCGACCGAACCGGTCGGGCCGACGGACCGCGAATACCGGCAGCAGTCGCTGAGCGGCGGCCGTGCGCGCGACGGCTTTGGCAAGAGCGCGCGACGGGCTGTCGTCTTCGCCGCCGCTGGCACGACGCCATTTGAGTGCTGCTGCATTTTCGGCGGCACCGATGCCTTCGCTGAACACGCGGACGCGGTCGGCGACTTTGCGGCCATCCTGACCGACGGTGTTCCCGACGATGTCGTTGTTGAGCATTGCCGCAACGCGCCAGCCGCGTTCCCGCGCAAATTCGGCGAGCAGCCTGCCGCCCCACAGTCCCTGTTCCTCGCCCGACAGCGCGGCATAGACAATCGTCGCGCTGTGTTTTTCGCGTGACAGGATGCGCGCGGCTTCGATCACGAGTGCCACACCCGAAGCATCGTCGTTCGCGCCGGGGGCGTCGCTGGTCGCGTCCATCACGTCGGAAACGCGGCTGTCGATATGTCCGGCGACAATGATGACATGGTTCGGATCGCCGGTACCGCGTTGAATGCCGAGCACGTTTTCAACGAGGACACCGCCGGGCGCGCGGGGGCCATCGAAACGTTTGCCAGGGCGATCGACCACGAGGCCGAGTTTGGCGAATTCGCCCGCGACCCAGTTGCGCGCCGCACCGATGCCGCGTTTCGGATCGGTCGCGGATGACAGCGTGTGCCGCGTGCCGAAACCAACCAATGTGTCGACCGAGGCGCGCAGCGCAGTCGGGCTGGGCGTGGGTGCGGCGGCAGTCAGAAGGAAAGAGGCCGCGAGCAGCGCAGCGGGAGACAGGATTTTGTTCATGCCGACTAACTCACCCGATCCAGCGCCGCGTCGTCAAGCCCGCCGGGCACAATCATGACGGGGCAGGGCAGGCTGCCCGCTTCGATACCCGCGAAATGGGCCACAAGCGGGCCGGGCGCACCCGTGGGCGCAGCGCCCAGCACCAGTGCAGCGATATTGGTCTGTTCGGCAAGCACGTCGCGGATCAGCGGGATCGCTTTGCCGGTGCGGACAAGGATCGAGGGGTGCACGCCGGTTTCCTCGACGATCGCGCCCGCTGCACTGCGCACGATGTCTTCGGCATGCTCGCGCGCTTCGCTTTCCATCGTCGCCTGAACTCCGCCGAATGCGACGAATTCGACGGGCTCGACAATGGCCAGAATGAGCACGGTCCCACCGGTTTTCGCAGCGCGGCGCGTCGCAAATCGCAATGCGACGCCCGCCTCTTCACTGTCGTCGATGACGACGAGATATGTGCGCATGTTTTTCCGGCGTCCCCTGCGTGATCGCACAGGCTGCGCCGTGCTCGCGATTTCTGCAAGCCCCCCGCTTGACCGCTACGCCTGCCTGTCCGATTGGTGCGCCAGCTAACATTCTTGCCGCTACGGCAAGCGACAGGGAACCCGTTTCAATGGCCATCGAACTTAAAATGCCTGCGCTTTCGCCGACAATGGAGGAAGGCACGCTGGCCAAATGGATGGTCAAAGTGGGCGACGTCGTGAAGTCAGGCGACCTGCTGGCCGAAATCGAAACCGATAAGGCGACGATGGAATTCGAAGCCGTTGATGAGGGAGTGATCGCGGAGATCCTGGTCGCTGAGGGTGCCGAGGGCGTGAAAGTAGGGACGGTGATTGCGCTGATTATGGGCGAGGGGGAAGTGGTAGCGCCGAAGGCAGACGAGGGGCCACCCCCGGCCCCTCCAGCAAGGGCTGAAGGGGAGAAGAAGG
>JANLWD010000286.1:0-2162 GCA_031364345.1 Sphingomonas sp. | reverse complement strand
GCATCGGGATCGTCAACCGGTGCCATGCTGTCATGACGGGCAGCCGCCTGTGCGAGCATCGCCTGCATCGCTTCGATTTCGGGAAGCGTCATTTCGACGGGGTCGAACCCCTGAATAAGGGCCGCGTTGTCGTCATCCTTTTCAGTGCGGGTGGCAACCGCCTGTGTGACGCTGGTGCCCGTTCGCGCATCCCCGGCAGGGGAGGGGCGGAAATAGCTTGCGCTCAGCCGCTCGCCATTACCGCCGCGGTCGTTCATGCGCAGGCAGAACATGAGCAGGCGATCGTTTCGCTTTCGCCGGAAACCCATCAGTTTGCCGGCGACGAAGACGGGAACAAGCTGGCCATCGATCGCGCGTTCGAACGCAATGTCCTTCAGGCGCTGAACACCGAAATCGAGCGCGGCTTCCCACGCGCGGCGAAAACCCTCGGCACCCGGCTGGCGGCGCAAATAATAGCAGCCGTAAGTGCTCATATTCACCTGGTGCGCAGCACGGCTGACGCTGCCCGTGTCGGCAAGTGCTTCGATAAATGCGCGCTGGCGTTCGGGAGTCCAGCCATCATGACGGACCCGGCGCGGGACGGGATCGAATTCAGCCGGCGGCGTGCGGTCGGCGCGAGTAACGGGTGTTCGGTTCTGCATTGGCGTTTCCTTGCATCGAAATGTGTAATATAACCGATCTGGTTAGCTGTAGGACAGCCCTCTTGATCATTTTCGTGGCGCGCCCACATTCGCCGCACTCGGCGGCAACACTCCGCCGACGTGGAATGATGACATGACCGATATTCGACCGTTTGCGACGCTGGGCGCGGCCAATCATGGCTGGCTCGATGCGCATCATCATTTCTCGTTCGCGAATTATCATGATCCCGCGCGGATGGGGTGGGGCAGTATCCGCGTCTGGAACGACGACTGGATCGCGGCACAGTCAGGCTTTCCCCCGCACGGGCACCGCGACATGGAAATCATCACTTATGTGCGCAGCGGCGCAATCACGCATCAGGATTCGCTGGGCAACAGCGGACGGACAGCCGCGGGCGATGTGCAAGTGATGAGCGCGGGCACCGGCGTTCAGCATGCCGAATATAATCGTGAGGATGAAGCGACGACGCTGTTCCAGATCTGGATCGAGCCGCGCGCGCCGGGCGGAGCGCCGCGGTGGGACATGAAGCCATTTGCGAGGGATGATCGAACGAGCGCGTGGCAGTTGCTGGCCAGCGGCTTTGGCGAGCCCGGTGCGCTCGAAATCCGTACCGATGAGCGGATTTTCGGTGCGGTGCTGAGCGCGGGGCAAAGCCTGACTTATGATGTCGGTGCGGGGCGACACGCCTATCTTGTTCCGGCAACCGGGCGGATCGATTTTGGCCGCGGGGGCATGGCCGATGCCCGCGACGGTGTGGCGCTAAGCGGCGGGACAGTAACGATCACTGCGCTTGCCGACAGTGAACTGGTATTGGTGGACGCGGTTTAACCCCGACGCGTATAGCGCGGCCATGCTGCTTGCCGATTGTGTCCTGTTCATCGATGCCGAAGCCATGATCCTCGACAAGCCGGCGGGGCTGGCGGTCGATGCGCCGCGCGACGGATCGCTGAGTGTGATGAACCATCTCGACAGTTTGCGCTTTGGGTTCGAACGGCTGCCGTCGATCGTGCACCGGCTCGATCGCGACACGTCCGGCCTCCTCGTCGTCGCGCGCTCCGACCACGCCCACGAAAAGCTGCAGGACCTGATCCGGCGGCGCGAGGTCGACCGGCACTACCTCGCGCTCGTGAAGGGGAAGCCCCGCTCGCGCAGTGGCCGAATCGAGGCGCCGATCGGCCGTGACCGCCAGGACCGGACGCGGCACTCGCTCGACACTCCCACCCCACGTGACGCCGTCACCTGGTTCGAGGTCGTGGAGACGTTCGCAAGGCACACGCTGCTCGACGTCAAGCTCGAGACCGGTCGCACGCACCAGATCCGCGTCCACCTCGAGGCGATCGAGCTCCCGGTCGCGGGCGACCCGGTCTACGGGACCGCCGGCGACCTCGGCCTCGAGCGCCAGTTCCTGCACGCGGCCCGGCTCGACTTCCAGCATCCGTTCACGGGAGAGAGGGTGGAGACCGCTTCGCCGCTCCCAAACGACCTCGACGGCGCCCTGGAACGGGCACGAGCCTTGTAAC
>JANLWD010000278.1:0-3624 GCA_031364345.1 Sphingomonas sp. | reverse complement strand
TCAACATCAGCGACCGGAATGCCCCGATCCTGATGGATTACATCGACCCGAAGAAAATCACTTACCTGCCGAATACGGCCGGATGTTTTACCGGCGAGGACGCAATCCGCACGCTGCGGCTGGCGCGCGAAGCGGGCGGCTGGACGCTGGTCAAACTCGAAGTGCTCGGCGAGGCGAAAACACTCTATCCCGACATGGTCGAGACATTGCGTGCGACCGAAATCCTCGCAAACGAGGGTTTTCAGCCGATGGTTTATTGCGGCGACGACCCGATCATGGCGAAACGGCTTGAAGATGCAGGCGCAGTTGCCATCATGCCGCTCGGTGCGCCGATTGGCTCGGGCCTCGGCATACAGAATCGCGTGATGATCCGGCTGATCATCGAAGGAGCGAAGGTTCCGGTGCTTGTCGATGCCGGTGTCGGCACCGCGTCAGACGCGAGTATCGCCATGGAACTGGGCTGCGACGGCGTATTAATGAACACCGCGATCGCCGAAGCCAAGTATCCCATCCTGATGGCACGTGCAATGAAACTGTCGGTCGAAAGCGGTCGGATGGCATACCGCGCGGGGCGGATGGGTCTCAGGCGATATGCCGATCCCTCGTCGCCGCTTGCCGGGCTGATCTGACTCAATCTGGGACATTCATCATTTCTTAATTTCTTTGCAACGCGACTGCATCCGACTCGCGCAGCGCTCCGTAGCTATACCGATCACGTTCGATCAGAAATTACGGGGATAATCCAAATGTTCAAACTGTCCAAAATCGTCGCGAGCGCAACGCTGCTGCTCGCGCCGATCTCTATTGCGAATGCCGAACAAATTGCTGGCCTGACCTTTGACGGAAAGATCGTCACGTTCGATTCATCGACGCCAATGACAATCGCCAGTTCGTTTGCGATCACCGGCCTGACGGCGGGCGATACCCTGCTCGGAATCGACCTTCGCCCGGCTAATGCGCTGATCTATGGCGTATCGCAGACCGGTCGCGTGTATACGCTGACGACGACGGGCATCGCTTCGCTCATCACCACGCTTTCGACAGTCCCCGGTGGCACGTCGTTCGGCGTCGATTTCAATCCTGTGCCCGATCGCCTCCGCATCATCAGCAACAACGGGCAGAATCTGCGCGCAAACATTGCCGGCGGCGCGACAACGGTCGATACCGCAATCACAAATGGCAACGGTGGCGCGATCAGCTTGATCGGCACAGCCTACACCAACAGCGTGCCCGGTGGACCCGCGCCAACGTCGACAGTCATTTACGGCATCGACAGCGTGACCGATTCGCTGATGACATCCGCTGCGCCCAATGGCGGCGTTTACACTTCGGTCGGCACGCTCGGCGTTGGCCTGACCAATGCCAATCTGATCGGTTTCGACATTTCGGGCGCGACCGGCACCGCCTATCTCAACATCGACAGCGCGTTCTACACGGTCAATCTTGCGACGGGCGCGACCCGGTTTGTCGACACGATCGGCAGCGGCCCGTTGATCGGGATCACAGCAACAGGTGCCGTGCCCGAACCCGCAACATGGGGCATGATGCTTGCCGGTTTCGGCATCGTCGGCAGCACATTGCGGCGTCGCCGTCACAATTTGCGCCTCGCCTAACTCGCAGCGGGTCGCAAAACTCCGCTCGGGGCGACGATCAGCGTGCGCGCAGTGTGCTGATCGTCGTTCCCGGCGCTATTCGTTCGACGTCGGTTTTCAGGTGAAGCAGTTTCACGCCCTTTTGCTTTAGCGCACGGTCGAGTGCGGGCGCAAAATCGCGCGTCGCGTCGACCGTTTCCGCCCATGCGCCATAGGCCCGCGCGAGCGCCGCGAAATCGGGATTGGTCAGCGTCGTCCCGCTGACCCGGGTCGGATATTCTCGTTCCTGATGCATTCGTATCGTGCCGTAGGCGCCATTGTCGACTACGATCACAAGCATGTCTGCGCCATATTGCATGGCGGTTGCCAGTTCCTGCCCGTTCATCAAGAAATCGCCGTCACCCGCCAGCGCCACGACCTTGCGATCGGGATAGCGAAGCGATGCCGCGATTGCCGCAGGAACACCATAGCCCATCGCCCCGGCCGTCGGCGCAAGCTGGCACACCGGCCCGCCATAACGCCAGTAACGATGCCACCAGCCACTGAAATTGCCGGCTCCGTTGCAAATGAACGTGTCGGCCGGCAGCCGGTCACGCATTGCCGCGACGCACATGCCAAGGTCGAGTTTCGTGTCGAATGGCTTCGGCGTTGACCAGTCGAGCCATTCCTTATGCGCCTCCCGACCATCCTTGAAGGGGATAACGTCGTCAGTCCACAGCGCCGCCATTTCGGCAAATTCATGCGGATAGGCACAAATCGGCAGATCAGCGCGATAGACCCGATTGAGCTCGGTCGGGTCCGGATGGACATGCACGAGAATCTGGTCCGGGTGATCGGGCGTAATCAGCGTGTAGCCGTCGGTCGTTGCTTCGCCCAGACGCGCGCCGACGCACAGGATGACATCCGAATTCCTGATCCGCTCGACGAGTTTCGGATTGGGGCCATAGCCGAGATTGCCCGCCCACACGGGTGACGCATTGTCGATTGCATCCTGTCGACGGAACGCGCCCGCGACCGGGATACCAAGCCGGCCCGCAAACATCGCGAAATAATGCGCACAGCCGATATCCCAGCCACCGCCGCCGACAATCGCGATGGGGGCAACTGCGTCTTTCAAGAGTGCGAACACCGCTTCCATTGCGGCGCCGTCGGGGTCCTGTTCGGGCGGGTTCAGGCGCGGGCGGTCGAGCGTCTCGACAACATCGCACAGCATATCTTCGGGCAGCGCCAGCACCACCGGCCCCGGTCGTCCCGACATTGCGACCGCATAAGCCCGCGCGACATATTCGGGGATGCGCCGGGCATCGTCGATCCGGCCCGCCCATTTGCACAGCGGTGAAAACATTGCCGTAAAATCGACTTCCTGAAATCCTTCGCGGTCGCGCATCCCGCGATCGACGTCACCGATGAACAAGATCATCGGCTGCGAATCCTGCATCGCAACGTGAACGCCGATGCTCGCATTGGTCGCCCCCGGCCCGCGCGTGACAAAAGCGACGCCCGGCCTGCATGTCATCGTCCCGTCGGCGCAGGCCATGAACGCAACGCCGCCTTCCTGTCGGCACACGACAGTCTGAATCTGCGGCGTGTCGTGGAGCGCATCGAGCACGGCGAGGAAGCTTTCACCGGGAACAGTGAAAACACGGTCGCAGCCTTGTAGGACAAGCTGATCGACGAGAATGCGGCCGCCGGTGCGTGGCGCTGATTTCGAAACGCTCATGCCTGATGGATTGCCTTCAACACCATGTAGCTGTCCAGTCCTTCGGATCCGCCTTCGCTGCCGAAACCTGACTCTTTCACCCCGCCGAACGGTGCATCGGCGACCGAGATGGCAAAAGTGTTGATGCCGACCATCCCGCTTTCGATCGCGTCGCCGAGCATGTTGGCGCGCCGTCCGTTTTCGGTAAAGGCGAACGCGGCGAGGCCATAAGGCAGGCGGTTGGCCTTTTCGATGGCGTCGTCGAACGTCTCGAAGCGCGCGGTCACGGCGACAGGGCCAAAGGGTTCGTTGCTCATGATGTCCGCACTGTCG
>JANLWD010000237.1:0-1882 GCA_031364345.1 Sphingomonas sp. | reverse complement strand
GGCCCCGCAAAGCGCGGAAGCTGCGGCCAACGATACTGACGAAATCATCGTTACGGCGGCAAAACGCGAACAGACGCTTCAGGATGTGCCGATCTCGGTGTCGGTAACCAGCCAGGCAACGATCGAGAAGGCGCAGGTTCGCGACTTGATCGACCTGCAATCGCTGGTCCCCTCGCTAAAAGTGACGCAATTCCAGAGTGCCGGGCAGGTCAATTTCATCATCCGCGGCTTTGGCAACGGCAATGGCAATGACGGTATCGAAAGCTCCGTCGGCGTGTTCATCGATGGCGTGTATCGCTCACGCTCGGCAGCGGCGCTCGACGACTTGCCCGAAATTGAACGCATCGAAGTCTTGCGCGGCCCGCAATCAACTTTGTTCGGCAAGAATGTGTCAGCGGGCGCAATCAGCATTATCACAAAAAAGCCGCAGTTCGATTGGGGCGGAAAAGCGGAAATCAGCCTTGGTAATTACGGCCTGATCAATCCCAAAGGGACAATCACGGGGCCGCTTGGCGAAACGCTCGCGTTCCGTTTGTCGGGCAGCATCAACAGCCGACAAGGGTACAGCACCAATCTGACAACGAATAAGCGCGTTAATGATCGTAATCGCTGGTCGATTCGCGGCGATTTGCTGTTCGAACCGTCGGCTGATTTCTCGGTCCGCCTGATCGGCGATTACAATGTGATCAAGGAAGTCTGCTGTACCGCAGCGACAGTGTTCAACGGGCCAGCGACCCAATTGATCGGCACGATCGGACGCATCAGCCAGCCAAGCGACTTTTTCAAACGCACCGTCGTATATAATACCGATCCGTCAAACCGCGTCGTCGGCAAGGGCGTTTCGGGTCAGATTGACTGGAATTTGGGTTTTGCAAAGCTCACGTCGATCACGGCATATCGCAACCAGATCAACCAGACTGCGCTCGACGTCGATTTTCAGGCCGCTGATATTTCCAATCTCACAAGCGCAAACGAGAGTAATTTCTTTACGCAGGAAATTCGCCTCGCCTCGACGGGTGATGGTCCTTTTTCATGGCTGATCGGCGGATTTTATGGCGATGAGAAGCTGACGACAGGGCGCGATATCCGGTACGGAATAGATGCACGCGCCTTTATCAATGCGCAGACCGGCGGGCCAGGTGGGCTGCTCTTCGCGCTTGAAAGTCTTCAAGCCGCGACGAATGCCGTCCCCGGTTTTGCGACGATCATTCCTGGCCGAACTTACTTTGCCGCCGGAACGGGCATTGCGGACAACTGGCGGCAAAAGGATAAGTCATACTCGCTCTTCGGCCAGGCCGATTTCAAGGTTACAGACCGACTGACGATCACAGGCGGTGTCGGCTATCTTAACGATAAAAAGGAAGTTGTTTCGGCTGTCGTTCTCGACGACGCTTTTTCGCTGCTCAACCTGAATAACGTCCCGCGCCTCGGGCTACTGCCGTTCGGGGCACTTCCTGCAAGCATATCAGGATGTCTGCTACAAAAAGGATATAATCCGGCATCCAATGGCGGCGTAATTCCGGTAAATCTTTTCGGTGCTGGGTTGGGAGCTTCGCTTCCGGGTCCGGGAAGCGCGCCGTGTCCTGCTTCTCCTGCGGGAGTAAATCCGTTCGGACTGAACAGCGCGCAATTCTTCTACGGTGACACCGCCAATCACGCGCCGGTCAATTTTCCCAACGTCAACGAAACTGGCATCCGCAAGGACGACAAAATCGTTTATGCAGCGCGCATCGCCTATGATTTTGACATCTTTAATGTTTATGTCAGCTACTCCAAAGGTTGGAAAGGTGGCGCGTTCAATCTGTCGTCCGACAGCCGTCCACCGAACAATGGTGTGGGCCGATCGGTCAACCCGGAGGACGTGACCGTCTATGAAGCCGGT